>DXOJ01000484.1 GCA_019412865.1 Bacteroides sp.
ACCAAAGAGTCTGTACTCCCATCTTCTTCGCCACAGCAACTGCATTTTCTACACGTTGCCACATGTCATCTGCCATCCTTTGCATCAAAGAGACATAATCTTCATAACGATAATTCGAAATATCAATTAAATCACAACGGTCATCTATTCCCAACGCCTTTAAAGTAACGGTTTCTTCAAAAACTTTATCACCATCCCAATCATATTCAATACAATCAAAGAATCCATTGCCATCCATATCGGTATACCTCACAGTAGCAAGAACTTCAGGATCTTTGTTCAACCACATACGATCCCATCCTTGATAAAAGAAACTATTCTGATCAACTCGCCAAATTCCCTGTTCAGCACCATAAAGATGTAACCGTCCATCAAACCGGCTTATATACAACTTCCCATTACCTGAATTATCCATATCCCACTCACCCCGATCTCCTGCTGCATCTGATTGTTTGTTATTATCAATCCCGCCAGCTTTCCAACCCACTTTGAAGGGGTCTGCCGGATCATAGAACTCTACCCTCTCCCAACGATTACAATCATCATCTTCGTCAAATACAAAATTAACACGTGTCCACTTCCCTCTGTTGAATATAAGATCAAGAGCACTTTCGTGGTTAGGATAGATAAGTTCCGTCATCAGCCGGTAACGGGCATCTACAAAGAATTTGTCAGCTTCGGGCAATCCGCGCAGGTTTTTGATCGGATGCTTCTGATCCTCGTAACTAAACCCCGGTCCTTGGAAGCCTATGGTAAAGTCAAAGTCAAACTCATTTCCCGGAGCATTATCATTATCCATATCAACAGCAATTGACACCCAGTCTATATTTCCGCTCAACTGCGAAGTTTTATACGATGCATCTTTTACTTTGGGAGAATCTACCATACGGATTGCCATTTCCGTCAATCCATCGTGATCCGGATCATAAAAGAGAAACGGATTTTCCCAATTCAACCGTAAATCCTTCATGTCATAAGTGGGAGTATGTATTTTCATAAAGGCTGTATGTCCGCTATAATCTTCATAAAAATTCGATATGCCTTGTTTATCCCAACAACGTAATTCAAAGCTATTCCAACCTATATAATTGAATATATTATCCTTATCAAGATCCATCATTATCATATAATGTCCACTTCCCCAGCTGTCTTTTCCGTTTACTGTCGGATACTCTATCACAAACTGCACATCAGCACGACCGTCATTATCCGTATCCACCCAGTCAATCACTAAATCGTAGATACCATCTTTATTACGGTCTATCAACAAGCAATCGTTTATCATATCACCCTCAATATCTCCCACCTTCATATTTCCATCATCATCCAACCAAAGGATAGGCGTGTCATTTCGGGTAACAGACTTAATAGCATCCGGAGTACCATCATTGTTTAAATCCAGATATTCTACCTTATAATCTACAGGTGGTAAGGGCAACCGAAGAGAAGTTATTTTCAACCCTGTATTCCAGTATGTTTGTGCAGAAACAGAAACCGCACACACACTTAACGCAAATGCTAACAAAAATTTCTTCATACTAACTTTTAATTGTTTTTTAGCAAAGAAAGCAGGAAGAGCTTAATCAACGGCTTAAACAAACACTTAAGAAAATGCTTAAAATAAATAGTTATCAATAAAGCCGATATTTTTTCCGTAACATCGTTTTTTAATCCTTTAATTATTATAAATTTGCATTCAAGTTTGTAAATCTAATCATTCACAGCACAATTATGATGAAAAACTCACTTTGGAGGATTATACTTATACTCTTTATCTCTCTTCAATCCATATATGCCACCAATTATGGCTTATATTTTAATTCGCATAATGTTCCCGGCGACCGTCGGACATCATTACTGCTCAATAACAACACACCCTTTGAATTAAAAGAAGAAATCACTATTGACTTTCAAATAGAATTGAGAGATGAGGCTTTATTCGGAACCTTATTCCATATCCGTACAGATGATGGTCAAGACATTGATGCTGTATTTTCCGTACACGACCATGGGTTATATTATCCGGCCTTAATTATTAATGACAATATGAAGTCAATGGACTATCAAGTACAGAAGAAAGAAAAAACATCCATACGATTCACATTATCGAAAAAAGAAAATAAAGCTACATTTACCTACAATGGAAAGACGCTTTCGTGCGGTATTCGTCTGAACGCAACAAAAAATGTGACCATTATATTAGGTATTCCTTTGTTACCTAACCGCACCGATGTAGTTCCGATGAATATATATGACCTAAAAATATCACAAGACAAACAAGATACATTTTATTGGGAATTAAAGAAGCATAACGATAGTATTTGTTATGATTTTATCCAACAGGCACCGGCAGTAGCAGTCAATCCACACTGGATTATCAACGATCACGTCGAATGGAAGAAGATCTATTCTTTAAAAACGATGGATAAGATTCAGACGGCTTTCAACCCGAAAGATAATATTTTCTACCTGGTAAGTAACGATAAGATGACCTGTTTCTCTCCCGGTACTGATAACACTGTCACTACAACAATCAAACATGGCCATCGGGCTATGGTATATGCTGATTATCTGCAATATGACACTCTCAACAATTCATTGCTGTCATACAATCTGGAGCAAAGGTTAGTCTCCCGTTATAATAAAAAATCACAAAGTTGGAGTCTTGACAAAGAGGTTATTGACGAACCTGCATATAGCGGACATTCATGGGCTGTTTGCGATAGCGTTGCATATACTTTCGGAGGTTATGGATTCTATCTTTTTAGAAATTCGTTATTCAAATTGAACCTGAATACAAATGAAATAACTGAATGTGCATATAGTCCTGCTATTACCCCCCGCACATCTACTGCATCAGCCGTTGTTGACGGAAAACTGTATGTATTCGGTGGAAGAGGTAATGAAAGCGGAAAACAAGAATTTGCCTCTGTATATTACTATGACCTATATGCCATAGATCTCAAAACAATGAAATCAGAGAAAATATGGGAAAAGGAAAATACAGAAGGAAAATTCATTTTAGCATCCAGCATGTATTATTCTCCACAAGACACTGCCTTCTACGCAGCATGCACTCATGAATATGGCATGTTGATAAAAATTTCATTAAACAAACCGGAATGGACTTTCGTTTCACGTTCCGTCAACAGACCTATTGCGTTTAAAGATGGGGTGTTTAGTTTTTATTATGCACCTTCATTCAATAAAATGTATCTGTTAACAGACTGGGTTCTTAACGACTACAGCCATGATATAACTATTTATTCTATTGACTGCCCGCTCTTCTCTGATAACACAATTGTGCAAGAGATACCGGAAGAGACTTCCCTGCCGATAAAAACAATTTTGTTATGGACAACCGTTGGTATGATACTGATTCTTATTGCTGCCCGGATATTCGTGAAGAAAGAAAAGAGTAAACACATAACCGGCACAAAGAAAGAAACAAGTATTATAGAAGAGAAAGAACAGGAAGGAATTGCAGTTATAAAGAGAGTAGACGAGACGGTATATTTCAGTCGGGAGAAATCCTCTATCTCTTTACTTGGAGGTTTTGCCGTAAAAGATAAAGAAGGCAATGATATAACTTTCGATTTTACACCTCTGACCAAGCAACTACTTCTCATGTTGCTATTATATACTGAAAAGGATAAACGGGGCATTTTAGCTAAAAGGCTGGACTACATGATATGGGCAGACAAAAACGAAGATGCTGCCCGAAACAATCGCAATGTCTATCTACGTAAACTCCGTGCTTTGCTGGAAAAAGTTGGTCAGATAGAAATTCTGAATGATAAAAGTTTCTATAGTATTAAATGTGGTCCGGATGTATTCATCGACTATAATGAGGCATTGAAACAGATTCAGAATATGCAAACGACTAATAAGGATGGTGAACAACTGAATAAAACACTTGAACTCCTTCTTTATGGTCCTCTATTACCTAATACTCTTTACGAATGGTTGGATGATTTTAAAGAAAGCTATTCCAGTCTTTCCATTACATTACTCACCAACCTCCTTTCGAGTAAACTGGAGACCAAAAATTATGATTTGGCACTGCGTATTGCCGACACGATTTTCCTGCATGACCCATTAAATGAAGAAGCCCTTTCTGCCAAATGTGTGGCACTATGTGAAAAAAGGATGAAAGGAATGGCTTTGAATGCGTATGAGAAGTTCTGCAAAGAATATAGCGAAAGTTTAGGTGAAGAATACAAAATTTCCTTCACCAATATATGTAGTTGCAATAAGGAACGATGCTAGTTTGAGCTGAAAAATCAATAAGCTAATATCCTATATTACTCCCAATATTATATGAATAGTTATTGGGATAATATCACAAACCTAAAGCCTTTTCCAGCCGACCTTCGAGACATGCACTCAAGTCAGTCGTAACAAACTTCCCATTATAAAAAAGAGAAAAGATAGTGGCTGGGGCAGGTGCATTTTGTGCCTGTTCCATGGTTTCCAATTCTATTATTTTTAATGGAACGCCTTTGTTCTTGGTTGCACTGACCAAAGAACCACGAACATGGAATTCAGTAAACGGACAGCGATGGGTATAATAAACGACCACTCCATCCCGGTCAGGACACTCACCAGTCAACACACTGTCGTTGAATGAAGGATCGGGAGCTGCCGGATTTATTTTTAAAGCTAAAAGGCTGAATCCGTAAGGAAGTTTCTCTATGGTTTGGAAACCTTGTCGCAGCAACCACTTCGTATCGCTCATAAAATGAAATTTAGAAGTGCCTACCACAGTAACCAAACCATCTTTTCCCTGTAATTTTGCATCGTCAATAGCAGACTGCAACAAAGCCTTACCATGTCCGCATCCTTTATATTTACCCGATACCCAAAAACAATTTATCATCAGATAATTAGGAGCACTGACAGGCACCCACGCTTTTTCAGCAGGAACATATTCGATGAACACTTTTGCCCGTTCATCAATACGCCTGAAAACATAGCCATTGGCAAACTCTTTTTTCAACCATTCTTTTTTTAACTCATAACTATCTTTGCATTTCTTATCCGAAAAAGCACAGCATATATGTTCGCCCGCAATATTCTCCTTCGTCAAAGTGATGTAATTTGTTTCCATAATATTCTATTA
>DXOJ01000485.1 GCA_019412865.1 Bacteroides sp.
GTTAAGCAACTTTGTCAAGTCGGACTCGCTCAATGCGTCTTGAGGTATCTTGTCCTTCGGTCGCATTTCATCCAGCATATTTGAGCATCCTGTCATCCATAAAAGACAAATGCCGCATAGTAAATAGTTGATCATATAAAATCGTTTCATACTCGTCTGTTTTTAAAAGTTTAGATTCAAACCAAAGATAAATGTTCTCAATACGGGTTGCAGGCCGAAATCAACTCCGTAATTGGAGTCTCCGGGACTGCCCGAGAAAGAAGTTTCGGGATCGTAACCCGAATATTTTGTAAAAGTCAGCAAGTTGTCTGCCGAAACGTAGAATCTCAGAGAGTTCACATGAATTTTCTTCGTGATGGATTCCGGCAAGGTATATCCTAATGTGACTGTTTTCAGTTTGAAGTAGGAAGCATCTTCCAGATAGCGGGTGGATGTCTGAACATTGTAGTCATAATCATATCCGGTATGCACACCGATTCTTACAGGACGGGGAATCGAGTTGCTGGTGCCTTCACCGCGCCAGTATCCGTTGGCTACCTCCTTACTGATATTGAAGAACTGTTCTACGGATTCTCCATGGTCGCCCACTTTTACGTTAGACAGTGCCAGACCTAAATGGTCGGTACCTTCGGAACCATTGACACCCCGCCATGCCGCCATCACTTTTCCACCTACGGAAAATTGCCCGAATAATGACAGATCAAAACCTTTGTATGAGAAATTAGAAGTAATACCACCGTAAAAGTCGGGAATAGCTTTTCCTACATTCACACGGTCGGCGTCGGTGATGTCGCCATCTTCATTGTAATCAAAATATCTCACATCACCGGCACGCACTCCCTTGGCATAAAGTTTGGCGGGAACTTCATCGTCACGCTGATAAATGCCTTCCATCTTCAACATATAAAATGTACTGATGGGTTCTCCGTTGATCAAAGCATGCATGGAACCACCCAAAAGGTTACTCCCGCTACTGGGTACAACGTACATTTCACTTCCTTCAATTAAAGAGAGCAGTTTATTCTTTACGAAAGAAATATTACCTCCCAAGTCCCATTTGAATTTTCCGGTGAGAATTTTGCCGTTTAATGCCAATTCAAGTCCTTTATTCTCCAACGAACCGATGTTAGACTGTAGAGTGGTATATCCGGTACTTGCATTTACAGGTTTCTTAAACAGCAGATCGGTCGTTTTCTGATAGAACATATCAACGTTCAAGGTTAAACGAGACTGAAACATTTCGATATCAAAACCTATATTGAACTGACTTGCCTTCTCCCAAGTCAGCGCACGTGCGTCCTGTGAAATCTGGAATCCGGCAGAGCCATTGTAGGATGCGCCTCCCGCACTAATGAGCGACAACGGAGCATAATTGCTGACACCTGCCATGCTGCCTGTCATACCCCAGCTTAATCTCAGTTTGGCATCATTGACATATTTGTTTTTGGGAAAGAAGCCTTCATTGGAAGCTCTCCATGCAAAAGAAGCCGAGGGAAAGTAACCATACCTCTTATTCTTCGCAAAGCGGGAAGAACCATCGCTGCGTAACGAGGCATTCAGGATATATTTATTATCCCAGTTCAGGGCGATTCGACCAAAGTAAGACTCCAAAGCGTAGGAAGTATAACTGATATCTCCGGCATAGATGTTCGGTCCGGCATTAATGAGATCGAAACTGGACGAAGGATAGGCACCATTGGCGTAATTATCACTCTTTGCTCCAAACTGTTCGTAAGTGTATTTCTCGAAAGAGTGTCCTAACATAACTGAGTAAATAAGTTTATTCCATTCGTTATTGTAAGAAAAAACATTATCAATCACATAACGGAAACTCTGGTCTTTCTGTTGTGCCAAAGCTCCCCAACCACTACTGTTTTTACGGGCATCGTGCTTATCCGATAACTTCTTTGAAACATTATCCAAAATGCCGTACGCACTCACTGTCGGTGTATATTTAAAACCTTTGAAGGGGGTGACGTCTATACTGAATACTCCCGACAACTGATATTTCTTTGCTACCCAGTCTTCTTCATTTATTAACATGAGGGGATTATGGCGCAGAATATCCGTTCCATTCACTTTATAGGATGTCCCGTCTTCTTTGTAAGGAGAATACCAAGGTTGTTCCTCACGGGCTGTACGCAATACTTTCAAACTGGTACTCGTTTCTTCCAATAAGTCCGAACGACTTGCCGAACCTGCCAGATTCATATTTAGTTTGAAGATGCTGTTTATTTTATGTGAGAACTTAGCACGCATATTGTATTGGTCATACTTACTCTTATTCAAATAGCCTTCCTGAGTATTGGCTCCTAAGGAAGCAAAAAAAGTAGTCTTTTCATTTCCGCCGGAAATGCTGATAGAACCGGCACCCGTCTTTGAGTTCTTTCTTGAAATCTCTTTCACCCAGTCGGTTTCCTGAATCTGAGAAGGAATATACAGTTGCAGGTTGGTTCCCATCTGCACATTGTAGTTATCAATAGCAGCCTGCATAGTATTCATGTATTCCGTTGAATTAGCCATCTCTATATCACTGGCAAGGGAGGCAAAGCCGTAACGGCCGGATACTTCGATCTTTGTTTTCCCCTGCTGCCCCGATTTGGTAGTGATCAGCACCACCCCGGCATTGGCACGCGAACCATAGATTGCCGCTGCCGACGCATCTTTCAACACTTCCATACTCTCAATATCATTGGGATTCAAATTCGGATATTTTTCGCTGGGGATTCCATCCACTACATACAGCGGTGAACTTCCTCCGCTAACGGAACCGATACCACGAACAGTTATATTGGGAGTTTCACCCGGTGTTCCGGAGGCAGAAGATATATTCACACCTGCCACACGACCTTGCAACATCTTAATCGGATTGTAATCATTTCCCTGATCTATATTCTCCATCTTCACTTTACTGATAGAGGTAGTGACCAGCTTCTGTGACTGAACTCCATAACCTACTACTACGACTTCATCGATCATCTTACTATCTTCCTCAAGTACTACCTTTACCAATGTCTGATCGGTAGTAGCAAGATTGACTGTCTTGTAACCGATATAAGAGATGGTCAAGACTGCTTTCTCCGGTACGTCGGGCAATGCGAACTTACCATCAAAATCCGTTATTGTCCCGTGAGACTCACCTTTAATCACGATACTTGCACCGATTATGGGTTCTCCGTTGGCATCGACAACTGTTCCGGTTACTTTTTTCGTCAGTTGTTTACTTTGTGTTTTACGAATCAACACAATGACGTTTTCCTGTTCTTTTTTGTAAGTCAGTTCCATTCCTTCCAAAAGACGTGTCATGGTCTGGTCGATCGTTACATCCCGAACGTTCAATGAAACTTTCCAACTCAATTCCGGCAGACTCTCACTGTAGAAAAACTTGTAATTACTAACTTGCTCAATCTTTTTTAATGAGGCTCTTAACGAAATGTCTTTCAAATCAACCGTTATTTGAGAATAAGCGGTCAAAGAGATGCTCATGAACAGTAGCAGACAAATGGCCCGTAATGTTCTCCAGTTCTTACTTCTCCCTGCTGTAGACTGAGGGAGTTTCACAAAGGGTGTTCTGTTTTCCATATATCAAAACTTTTAAGTTGTTTGACAGGTATACCGACTGCTCTCCCCTTTCGTCCAATCGGCTATCTATCTTTAACTCTTGTTAACCAACGGTTCTTCATAAATTAAAAAGCCATTCCGGGGGAAAACTCAGGAATGGCTATATCTAATTTCATGATAAAGATGCTTATCTACTTCTCTTTCAAGACAATGACCGAGCCATCCATTTCATAATAAAAAGGCGAAGTAAGCATGAGAATATTCAAGGCGTTCTGTATGCCGCCACTAGGAATCGTTCCCGTAAAGTATTCTTTAGGAAGTTTATTCGAATCGAAACGTATCTCCACATCATAAATCCGTGAAAGAGTTTTCATAATGTTTTCCAACGATTCTTTCTCGAAATAGATATTTCCTTTCGTCCATTCAATATAATCGTTGGGATGCACTTGGGTAGCAACAAGTTGATGAGTGTTTTTATTGTATTCTATCTTATCACCGGGCTTCATCATACGCGAAGTTTCCTGAGTGTAAATTCCTACTTTCCCTTCCAACAAAACAACCGTAATGTCTTTTGCATCTTCATAAGCAGATACATTGAAGGAAGTCCCCAATACCTTTACTTCCAAATCACCTACCTGCACTATAAACGCATGTTTCTCATCAGGAGCGACTTTAAAGTAGGCCTCACCATTCAGTTGCACTCTGCGGACTTTCTCTCCAAAATTATTCAGATAACTCAATTGAGAAGCTGAGTTAAGCACTACATTCGTTCCATCCGGCAATTCAACTGTAGCTTTATCACCTTTATCTGCTTTGACAATAAAAGGCGCACTGGTCATTTGCGACGAATCGATCAAATAATAAGTAAAAAAAGCAATACAGACAGGTAACAAAATAGCAGCCACCCACCTCCAAGGAGTCATAGGGAGAGTTCTCACGCCCTTCGTTCTCGGTGACGTATGTTTCAGTGTTCCTTCTTTTATCCGTGCAAAGAGTTTATCGCGCAGTATCGGATCAATAGCGGCATCCGACTTGGTAAACTCCTGTTCCCACCAGTTTTGCAACTGACGGTCGTTCTTTATCCAATCGGACAACTCCTTTATTTCAGTGTCCGTTATATTTCCTTCGAAATATTTTTCAATCAGCTCTTTATAATGTATCTTATCCATCTTCCTACTTATTTACAGGTATACATTTTCATCCTATCTGCCATCCAAAAGCAAAGATTACAATTACATTTCATTAACAAAAAAGGCAAACAGAAGCGCAACGATTTTATCATAATGCTTCATTAACTGCTCACGCATAAACTTCACGGCCAAAGATAGTTGCGTGGCAACTGTACTTTCGGAAATACCCATCATCTCCGCTATTTCTTTATTTGTATAATTTTGCCTTTTGCTCAGAATAAAGATTTTCTTCCGTTGCGCCGGCAATTCTTCAGCCAAAGAATCGATATATTCATTCAAGAATCGCAAGTCAATACTTTCTTCTGTCTGGGAGTCACGATCTACTCCTGTATTTTTCAAATATTCATTGTAAACATACTCTACAGTCTGACGCTGATACATATTCATTAATAAATTCTTGGCGATGGTACAAAGAAAAGAAATAAATGAAGACTCCGGCTCTACTCGCTCACGTACTTCCCAAACACGGATAAAGGCAGACTGAACTACTTCTTCAGCCATATATTGATTGCCGGAAGAAATTCGCATAATGAAGTTGTATAACTTACCGCTATACATATTATATAACCTTTCAAATGCATGAAAGGAGCCGTTCTTTAATTCGGTTAATAAACGTTTTTCATTTATAGAATCCACCATAGCTTAGAATTTTGCAACAAAGGTATGTTACCATCGGTCAGAAACAGGTGACAATGATATTAATATTTTCTCAGATTTCCGATTTTTCAGCAAAGTTTCTGCA
>DXOJ01000486.1 GCA_019412865.1 Bacteroides sp.
CATACAGAATCTACTTTTGTGTTTCTAATAAATTTTCTTATCGTTTTTAATAAACGGTATTCCTATTTATTAAAAACGATAAGAAGTATATCTACTGCAAACAGTTCAATTTTATACAACAAAAAAGGTTGCAAACTCATCAAAAGTCTGCAACCTTTAGTATATAATAAATTTCCTCTTCTTCTAAAGAGAGGTAAATCGTCGGCAACTCTGTTCTAATATTATACTATTCATACACATAATTTCCAATCAATAAGTTTCTTTTCTGATCACAAAGATACAAAATAAAAAGTCGTTTGTCAAGTTCTTATTTCAAAACACTCCATCTATTAGTTATAAAGCAGCTACACAAAAGCACGAAATTGGGACAAACCTCTCTATTGTAACGTGATCTATCCATTCTGCGATTATAGCAAAGGAGTGCAGTGGCCCAATGTCATCCAGCCTCGTCCGGCAGATTATACTTTCGCTTCCATGCCCAATCCGGTAGGTAGCTATCGGAGGGATTTCACTCTGCCCGATTCATGGAAGGGGAGAGATATATTCATCCGTTTCAATGGTGTAGAAGCTGTTTTTTACATCTGGGTAAACAGCAACCGGGATTACCAATCGAAAGACATTCAATAAACAGCTCTCTTTATAGGTAATTCCAAGATATGTTTTCCTGCTTCCAAATTTACTGCACGCTCTCCTTTCACATTGTCGGGTGCATAAAAGGTAGCAGTGCTATTTGCCGGAACAGTTACATGATAGACAATACGGTTCTTTTTACGTTCCCATTTAGAGCAGATTTCCCCATAAGGTGATTGATATCTGGCTTCGAACTCATTTAATCCACTGGGGAAATTAGGCCGAAGAAGAATATGTTTGAATCCGGGATTTTCGGGGTCAGGGAAGATCCCACCTAATCCTTTATAGAACCATCCTCCAATTTCTCCGAACATCATGTGATTGTCCGATATGTCACGTGTGGCGTTCAAATCCCAGTTCTCCAGTAATGTGGTAGCACCATTGGCAATCCAGCAGCCCCATGATGGATAAGTGTCTTGTGCAGCTAATTTATAAGCCGTTTCAGCTTCACCGTTCTCACTTAACGCATTCAATATAGCTTTTGCCCCCAACACACCTACATCCAAATGAAAGCCGGCTGCTTCCACCTGTTTTGCCAGATTCCGGGCTACTTTTCTCTTCAACTCTTCGGGAACAATGCCCCATTGCAAAGGAACGCTCTGTTCCGTCTGAACGCCGCTACCATAAATGCCCGTTTCTCTATTCAGAAACTTGTCATTAATCGCGTTCTTTATCTTATTGGCAAGAGCAGAATAATATTTATAGTCTTCCGTTTTATTAAACATCTTTGCGGCATTGGCAAGTATTTTGGTGTCCACATAGAAATAGACAGAAGAGGTCAGTTCCTTGGAAGAATGTGATTTAACAGGCACCCAGTCTCCTCTTCCCCATGAGGTCAATCCGGTCGGACTGGTGCGATCCACATAGTCTACATACCGCCTTATATTTTCATAACAGTCTGCCAACAGTTTATGATCGCCATAAAACATATAAATATTCCATGGAATAAGGGCAATAGTGCTTGTCCAATCCAGTCCATTATCCGTACCATATCCCCAGCCTCCTGTAGGGATAATATCGGGAAGTACACCATTGGGCTGTTGCTCGTCTCTATGGTCGGCAAGCCATTTCTCATAAACAGTGATACCGTCATAATTGTATAATGCCGTTTCAATAGCAAAATGACCGTCGCCTGTCCATCCGTTCTTCTCACGCTGGGGACAGTCGGTAGGATACCCCATCAAGTTGGACAAATAGGCATTATTTGTTGTCCACCAAAGACGGTTGATAAGTGCGTTCGAAGTATGAATCGTCCCTTTCTGCGGAACATCACTATGCACAAAGTAGGCAGTCAGACTATTCTCATTCAATACAAGGGGGTTAGTGCTTGTTACTTCCACGTATCTGAAACCTTTATAATTGAATCGTGCCATAAATTCATCCTCTCCCTTTCCACTCAAAACGAGGATGTCCGTTTGAAAAGGATCGGAGTTGTCTACCGGGCGATGATACACATCAATATTTGACGTATTTACTCGTCCGTTGTCATACAACCGCTCACCATGTTTCAACCTCACCACAGTTCCCTCTTCCCCGGACACTTTAATGCGGGTGACTCCTGCCATATTGCGGGCAAAGTCGAATACATACGTTGTGTCATTAAGTTTCTTCCAGGTTTTTACGGGGATCATTTCTACTGCACGAATCGGCTGCACTTGTTGTGACACCACATTCTGTGAAGGAACAGCCCTATATCCTACTCCATTCCATTTAGAATCGTCAAAGTTCACGGTATTCCAGCCTTTCTGTTCCAAACGGGCGTCGTAATGCTCGGCTGTATAAATGCTATTAAAGATCAATGCGCCGGATGAAGTTTTCCAGTCCCGCTCCGTAGAAACGACTTCAACGGAACCATCCTCATAAGTAATCCGCACATCCATACAGAAAGCAGGACGGTTACGCCAAGGTGCACGATGAAAGTCCCACACGGCCATTGACTGATGATTATACCATCCATTGCCCAACAACACACCAATCGCATTTTTCCCTTTCTGTATTTGGGAAGTAATATCATAAGTGACGTAGAAATTACGCCTGTCAAACCGGGTATATAACGGGTCCAGCCGGTGGTTTCCAATCTTCTCACCATTGATATACAGTTCATACAAACCTGCTACGGCAATATATGCCCTTGCCGACCGTATCTTCTTTCGTGCATCAAACACTTTCCGGAAATAGGGAGCAGGACGGTAATTAATATCTTTGTTATCGCTAATCCAAGCCCCTTGCCAGTGTTCCATCCCCATCATGCCCGTTTCGAAACTATTAATATCCGAAGAAGATTTCACTCCATCCTTATCCCATACATTCACTCTCCAATAATACTTGGTAAAAGGACGAAGTTCCTGTCCGGAATAGGTAATCAGAATCTGTTCGGAGTCCTTTTTGCCCGAATCCCAGATAGTTCCTTTCCCTGCAATCAATTCAAGAGAGTCTTTGTCTACGATGACTTGACAGGCTGTTTGTCGTGCTCCTTTTCGAGCATCATTCAGCATCCATGATAACCGGGGAGCAGGATTATCTATTCCCAAGGGATTCACCAAATAGTCACAAACCAGATTCACTGGTTTACAGCTGCCTGACTCTTGTGAAAATGCTGCTTGCAGCATTAAAAATAGTAATCCCGGTAATAGTGTCAATCGTTTCATTTTATCCAAAAATTAGTTTGTATTTTCTTTCAATCGGATGCCATATTTACATCGCGTGCTAATTTACGAAAAATATTGTATGGACGCTTTATCTACTTGCCTCAAAAAAGCTATATCTTTGCGGCCCGAATATATACTTGACTATGAATAAAGTTAATGGTTTACTATATGGGGTACTTTCATCGGCTTCTTTTGGACTTATCCCTCTATTTACCATTCCTGCCATGCAAGCAGGGATGCAATTTGAATCTATACTTTTCTATCGTTTCCTGTTTGCCTGTCTGGCGTTAGGCGGAATCTTATTGGTGAATGGTCAATCATTTCGCATCAAGAGGCAGGACATTCCTTCCCTGTTTCTTCTTGCGCTTCTTTATTTAATGTCTGCCGTATTCCTGTTCTGGGGATATAAGTTTATGGCTAGCGGAGTTGCCACCACTATTCATTTCATGTATCCGGTGCTTACCACGTTAATCATGATGCTCTTCTTTAAAGAAAAGAAGTCCGGCTGGCGGATCGCTGCCATTGCATCCGCAGTGGCAGGAGTTTATTTCTTATCCGGCGGAGATACAAAAACGGGAAGCTTTTCTTTCCTGGGACTTTTCATTGTTCTTCTGTCGGCACTCGGATATGCGCTTTATCTCGTCACAATGAGCCAACTAAAAATTGGACAGATGAAGGGGCTACTGCTTACTTTCTACGTATTCCTTTTCGGAGGTATTCTCCTTTTTATCGGAACGGAAACCATCAGCCAGCTTCAACCCATCAGCAAATGGCATACTGCCGGCAACTTGATTCTATTAGCTTTAATCCCTACCGTAGTTTCTAATCTTGCTCTAGTAAGAGCCGTAAAAAGCATCGGCTCCACACTCACCTCTGTGTTGGGAGCTATGGAGCCGGTAACTGCTGTATGTGTAGGTATCTTTCTTTTCGGGGAAGCCTTCACCACAAGCATTGGTGTAGGTATTGCACTGATTATCGCTGCCGTAATCGTTATTATATTAAAACGATAAAAAATGCGGTTTCATCGGAATATTTACTTCATCGACCCATTTTTAATTCCTGAATAAGATGGGCTGCCTTACCGTATTTCTCTATGATAAAGAGCATATACCGCACATCTACCCCGATGCAACGCTGCAAATCTGGTTCGAATACGATATCACTGCTCATTGCTTCCCAGTTGCCATCAAAAGCCAAGCCTAGTAATTCTCCTTTGGCATTAAACATGGCACTGCCGGAATTACCGCCTGTAATGTCATTGTTGGAGATAAAACAAACATTCATATCTCCCTGCGCATTGGCATATCTTCCGAAATCACCGGAAGAAAGCAAACTCAACAACTCCGGCTGAACGGCAAAGTCAATATCACCCGCATGTTCCTTCACTTTCTCAAAAATGCCTTTCACGGTTGTGTAGTAATCATAAGTGGCTCCATCAAAAGGAGTATATCCTCCAACCGTTCCGAAACTAAGCCGCATGGTAGAGTTGGCATCCGGATAAAAATTACGATCAGCATACATCCGGCGCATGGCTGCATTGAACAAACGCTCCCCCTCCTCTATCTGCTCGGAAGCCTCGGAAATGCTTTGATTCATCTCATAATACTTCACAATCAAATCCAGACTTAAGGAAACAGCCGGATCCTCTATGAGATTATAAGTAGTATCTCGCTCCAGAAAGCGTTTTAAGCCTTTAGGAGACGTTATATTGGAAGTTGCATACAAAGAGTCTACATAGGTCTGAATATTCCCGTTGTAGAGCGTATCTATCTTCTCATACATAGCAGGCAGAAACTTTTTATCCACTTTCGACTGATACTCTTTGAGCATGGCAGCAAAAACCTCCTTATCAATGGAAAGATCGAGATTATCATACTTCTCCAGTAACTTTTTCATGCGGGTTATCACCAACTTCTCTTCCGCCTCAAAGTCGAAATTGAGAATTTCAAGAGCGAGCTGCACTAACTCGGGACCATTTATAAACGATTCACCGAAATAAGCCAACGCACGATTGGTTTCACGGCGATTACTATAACTCAACTCTAAAGAAGAAAATAAACGAATCAGTTTCTCTCTCTCTTCCGGATGAGACTGAATCCAGTTACGAAGCTCTGCTTCAGCCACCCGCTTCTTTTCCAACACTTTCAAATGCTTGATGGCTTTATTCGTTCCGATGCTATTCTTCCAATAATTGGAGCTTTCATCGTATTTTGAAGCATACTTAATGCGAATATCCGGACGACGGTCCATCTCCCGTTTCCAGATGGTTTGTTTCACTCCCCGTACATCAATCATTGCCTGATTGATTCCATTCATCATCTCTTCGATACCATACGACGAAAGGTAACGTTCCGTACTGCCCGGATAGCCAAGCGTCATGCAGAAAGAACCTTCTTTGTATCCATCCAAAGAAATGGGTGCTACATATTCGGGATGATAAGGGACGTTTTCAGGAGAATAATCCGCCGGACCATTCTTGGCATTAGCATAGATACGAAATACGCTGAAATCGCCCGTATGACGCGGCCACATCCAATTATCCGTATCCCATCCGAACTTCCCGACAGAAGAAGGAGGTGCAAAAACCAGGCGGACATCATTATAATCACGATAAACAGAAAGCCAGAATTCATTCCCTGCATAATAAGCATCTACAATACCAGTCAATGTAGAATCCTTTTCGGAGACTTCCATACTGATTACATTCATAATCGAATCAACAGCCACACGGCGTTCTGTTTCCGTTTTAGCATGCCGGGCGGCAGACAATACGCGTTTAGTAACATCTTCCGTACGAAGCAGGAAACGAACATACAATTCCGGATTCGGCAGTTCTTCCTCAAGACTACGTGCAAAGAAGCCATCTTTCAGGTAATCATGCTCCACTGAAGAATGTTGCTGAATACTGCTAAAGCCACAATGATGATTAGTAAACACCAGACCGTCTTCAGAAACCACCACTCCTGAACAGAAGCCTCCAAAACTGACAACAGCATCTGCCAGACATGGTTTCTTCGGATCATATATTTTATTCACAGGCATCTGCAAACCAAGTTCTTTCATTACCCGGTCAGTCTGTTTATTCTTTCGGAGATTTCCCAACAACCACATTCCCTCATCGGCAAATACATTTGACAGACAGAGAGAAAAGACTATCAAGACGGTTAGTCTGAACTTCATATTATTATTTTTAGATTCATTATTCTGTAATCAGCCTCAACTTCTTCGTTCCTACGCGGGCTTTCAGCCATTCGCTGATTTTCTCTTTTTCAGCAACAGACGGATGTCTGGCGAATTTAAGGACAGCCAATGTTACCGTATCCGTCTTCATCGAATCGACCCGCACTTCGAGCGAGTGAGCGATGGAAAGAGTTGTGATGGAAGGATAAAGTACCTTCAATTCGGGTACTAATGTACGACTCATAGCATCGTACGTTCTGTATTGCTCCAGTGTTGTCTCCAGTTGGGAAATTTTCACCGCCTGTTGTTGAAGCCGTTGCTCACTGTTTTTATAGAAGTCTTCCATGACCATGGCACGGATAGAAGATACATCTACCGCTTCATTGTTCATCCCCTGTAATACAATCAGTTTCGTATCTTCCAGCTTATACTCTTTCAACTTGCTACGAGCAATAGATATCGAAGCGTCAGGCACTTCAGGGCCAATCAAAACAACCCGTACTTCTTTATGGTCATAGCTAATTTTCTTATCAAGTACCTGCGTATTCTCAAAACTCAACTGATCGTTTATAAAACGATTGGCTGCTGCTTCATAGAAAGTGCTCTTTATAATTCCAAATGTCAGATAAACTGCAGGGCACATGGTAAGCACTACAATTAGAACGATGTATTTACGTACGGTCTTCTCACGGGTTTTATCCACAAACTCTTTCCGTTGGAAATGCATCACACGAACACCGAGGAAAGTAGCCAGGCTGATAAAAACAGAGTTGATAAAGTAAAGATAAAAAGCACCCAGGAAATAAATGAGATTACCGGAAGCCAGTCCGTAGCCTGCCGTACAAAGCGGCGGCATCAATGCAGTAGCAATGGCAACACCCGGAATCACATTCCCTTTTTCCTTGGTAGAGAGAGCTACCACACCTGCCAAACCACCAAAAAGCGCGATGAATACATCATAAATAGTGGGCGATGTACGTGCCAGCAACTCTGACTGTGAACCGGCAATAGGAGCAAGAAGGAAAAAGATTGTTGCCGTAGTCACACTGAAAGCGGTCGTTATGAGAAAGCTCTTCAAAGAGCGTTTCATTAATTCAAAGTCATTCAGTCCGACAGACAGTCCCACCCCCATAATAGGTCCCATCAACGGAGAAATCAACATGGCACCGATGATTACGGCGGTAGAGTTTACATTCAATCCGAGTGATGCCATAAAGATGGCAAAAATCAAAATCCATAAATTGGCACCTTTGAACTCTACCCCCTTACGGATAGAATCCACTGTGGCCAGTTCGTTATCCTTATCTTTTCTCAAGTCCAGATATTCTCCCAGAAAGGACTTGATAGCAAACTTATTACGTTCATCTGTCTTCATAGTTATTTCTTCTTTATAAATCGATTAATAACAGGAATCTGACTCAATGGTAAATCCTTTTTGATAATATAGGCTATAAACAGCAATAAGAGTACGGTACGGAAAGCGAGACGGAGCACTATATTAGGGATAGGAACCTGCTCTCCAATAACGTAAAGTACCGCTGCCAGCAGAACATAAAGTCCGAGGCTCTTCAAGTCATAATGAATCGGGTATTCTTTCTGTCCTATCCAGTAGGATAGCAACAAGATGACTGCATAGCCCGCAACAGAAGCCCATGCCGAAGCAAGATAACCGTAAACCGGCACAAACAGGATGTTCAATACAACAATAATAACACAACCAATCACCGAGAAATAGGCCCCCCAATAGGTTTTATCCGTCAGTTTATACCAAAAGGAAAGATTGAAATAGATCCCTTTACAGATCTCTGCAAGCATTACAATGGCTACTACCCCCAGACCTTCCCAGTAACCCCTTGCCACCAGATAACGCAACAAGTCGAGGTAGAACATGACAGCAAGGAAAGCCAGCAAGGAAAATATAAGGAAATACTTCATCGCAGCGGCATACATCTTCCGGTTGTCTCCTTCTCGGTCTTTGCCAAAAACAAACGGTTCGTAAGCATAACGGAAAGCTTGCGTAAACATTGCCATCACCATCGCAATCTTACTGGTTGCTGCATAGATACCCAATTGCACCAACCCTTCCTGCCGGTCTTCAAAAAGAAACGGATAGATCATCTTATCCACAGTCTGATTTAGAATACCTACCAAACCTAAGATTAATACCGGGAAAGAATATACGACCATTCGTTTCAGCAATACCCGGTCCAACTTATAAGCAAACCCCGTCAGTTCCGGGATAAAAAAGAACATCTGAACAACCGAGATAATCAGGTTGCTAATAAAAATATATCCCACTAAATAATCAGGATCATAAAACCAGGAGATCGTTGACGGACAATGTACATTCAGCCACGGGCACACCAATAGGAAAAATAAATTCAAACCGATGCCACCAACGATAGAGAGCAGTTTGATAGCAGCAAACTTAATAGGCCGCTTTTTATACCGTAAATAGGCAAAAGGAATGCATTGGAAAGAGTCTAAAGCTACCACAACAGCCATCATCGCTATAAACTCCGGATGATCGCCATAATCCAGTAAATTGGAAATGGGTTGCAGGAATAACAAGCAAAGGAAAACAAAAATCAAAGATACCCCTCCTACCGATAAC
The DNA here is from genome assembly GCA_019412865.1 of Bacteroides sp. GTDB lineage: Bacteria > Bacteroidota > Bacteroidia > Bacteroidales > Bacteroidaceae > Bacteroides. The sequence goes on from DXOJ01000486.1 coordinate 9,073, forward strand.
AAGGAGTTGGCATATACTTTCATCGGGTCTTCTCCCGATTTGTTGGCAAAACGGAAGAATCCCGTTTCCATACCGAACGTAAGCAGTACAAGCATCAGGGCTGTAAACGCATATACGTTTGAAACAACTCCATAACCTCCGGTGGAAGCCGGCAATACCGCTGTGTACAAAGGCACCAGCATGTAGTTAAGGAACCGTCCGACAATACTACTCAACCCATAAATTGCCGTATCTTTAGCTAATGATTTTAGTCCAGCCATGTTTTATTAGTAATTATCATTCAGATTGGTTCAACGTTTCTTCTTTTGTTTGAACAACCAATCCATAAATCCGGGATAATTGAAAGCCGGATTCCAGCTCCCATGATTACAACCGGGGAATTCAATATATTCCACATCTGCACCGGCAGCTTTCAGTGCTTTATACGCTTCGCGAGAACCTTTCACCGGAACTACATCGTCCGCATCTCCGTGAAAGATACGAAATTTCACATCCTTGGCAACCGATAGCCGACTTGGATTGACTGTACCGCAAATAGGAACTGCAGCTGCAAAAATCTCCGGATAACGCACGACTAAATCATACGTTCCCATCGCTCCCATTGAAAGACCGATAATATAAACCCGTTGTGTGTCCACTTCGGGCATTACCAGATAAGAGTCGAGCAACTGTTTAAGCGTTTGCAATATAGGACTGATCTCTTGTCCCACTGGCATTTCTGTAGGGATAAGCGACTTCGGACGTCCTGTATAAGCCCAGTAACCGTCTGTCGGACACTGTGGAATTAGAACGAAAGCGGGATACTTCTCTTGATTGACCGGATTAAGAAACATCTGTCCACCATGAGTCAACTGTTTCTCATTATCATTTCCCCGTTCGCCGGCTCCATGCAGAAACAGTACGAGCGGATACTTTTCACCTGGCTTCACCGATTCGGGATGAATCATCCGATAAGGTAAAGAGTCTCCTTTAGAAGAGACAAAAATATCCCTCCCATATTCCTGTTGAGCCGATAAAGACAAGCTCAAAAAGAGAAAAACAAGTAAAGTAGTCCATTGCTTCATCATCCAACTATGCTTTATAAAGTTCTTTTATACCGTTAATACCACTTGTCACATGACGCTTTATGTTAGTCATTAAACAGCGTTTTTTGACTGTTATAAAGACTTCTTCCCAAATGTTTATAGGCAAGTTCGGTCACCTCACGTCCACGGGGAGTACGCTTCATAAATCCTTCTTTTATCAGGAAAGGTTCGTAAACTTCCTCAATGGTTCCCGCATCTTCTCCCAAAGCCGTGGCAATGGTAGTGATACCTACCGGACCACCTTTAAATTTGTCTATAATGGTGCAAAGTATCTTGTTGTCTATCTCATCCAGGCCGTACTTATCAATATTCAGTGCTTCCAATGCAAACTGGGCGATCTCCGTATCGATAGAACCGGAGCCTTTCACCTGCGCAAAATCACGTACCCGACGGAGCAAGGCATTGGCAATACGGGGCGTTCCGCGGCTACGGGAAGCGATCTCCGATGCTGCACGTACCGAACAAGGCACATCCAGTATGGACGCAGAACGACGAATGATATTGCTCAAAATATCATCATCATAGTACTCCAAATGAAGATTAATACCGAAACGTGCACGAAGCGGAGCCGTCAGCAGACCGCTACGTGTGGTTGCACCAACCAGCGTGAAAGGATTCAAATCTATCTGGATGCTGCGTGCCGAAGGTCCCTTATCGATCATAATATCGATGCGGTAATCTTCCATGGCCGAATAAAGATATTCCTCCACCACAGGCGACAACCGATGAATTTCATCGATAAAAAGTACATCGTTCGGTTCGAGACTGGTTAACACTCCTGCCAGATCACCCGGTTTATCGAGTACCGGACCGGAAGTGACTTTAAAGCCAACTCCTAATTCGTTAGCAATAATATTCGAAAG
>DXOJ01000487.1 GCA_019412865.1 Bacteroides sp.
ATACATGAATAACATCTATGTGAAATCTAAAAAGTGCAGAATTTCCCGTTTTTGAACCTGTTTTTGTCTCAAAAAACAGAAAAACACTGTATTTGAAGGGTAATTTTTGCTCATCCTCACTACAAAGCACTTAAAAACAAGAGAATAAGCATAAACGGGTACGTATTCTTTTTTTTAGTCACACACCGAAGACCGAGCCGCTCAGAAGGCAAAAGGCGATTGCCTCACCCCTCAAAATGTGAAATATGACTAAATGTATTAATATTAGCAAAACGCCGCACCTTTAGAGACAAAAAAAGACCGATTCTCATTAAGATCGGTCCACAAAGGCAATTGCCTTTATTAGTCTCCAGTATCATCGAAGCCTGGCACGTAGGGATTGGCACTGTTTGCCTTGCCCTTACCACGGATAGCACGCCGCCACTGCTTACGCATCATCAGATACTTAAAGGCATCAGAGAAGTTTGTTGATAGCATTGGCAGCTTCTTAGGCGCAAGCTTCTCAGACTTCTTTATCTTATACACAATCTTTTGTTGTCCCTTATATCGAATACCTGCCGGTGCTTTCTCTATGCTGGATACAGCCTCTTTGCAGTTAATAGAATCAATAAGGAGGATAGGCAATGCTTTATTTTCTCCCTTCATCAACTCTAACATGAAATCGTATTCTTCATCCTGGCGAATATTAGCCTGCTTACGACTCATAAGGTTAACCATCCATCCTGTCCGGTTACCCTCCCCGTCTATCTCGATGGCTTCTTTCAACTTACGTGCATAGTCTTCCTTTTGCTTTTCAAAGTTGTTACCGGCACGGTCATAGTAAAGATTCAGTTCTTTTTCCTCATGGTTAAGGAAAAAGCCCAAGAATTGATCCGCCAATTCTCTAAACCAATTGGGCGGTAATTCGTAGAAATTCTTATGCATTCGATAATAAGCACCATCTTCTTGTCCGACAATTAAAGATAGTTGATTACCAAAATCTACGCCTGCATCTATCGGGCTATTATGATGCAAGAACCGAAGCTCCCTTGAATTGACTGCCGGTTCTCCGAAGCTTGTACCATCAGTATATTTATGTTTTTCAGAGAAAGCCACATAAAAGCGGATATCCCGGCGAAGTCCCGGCCGCATACCCACGACTGACTTCTTGAATTCGTGCAATTCCAGTGTACCATTAAAGAGTTGCTTTATGTAGCCAATTGTCAGAATGTCAATATTAGTAAAGCTGGAAGCATTGATAAAATAGGTTTTTCCTTTCCGCATCTTAAGCAAGGCGGTTTCATAATAGAGTATCTTCTTTTTAAGTCTTCTTATTTTATCAAGAGAAGGTTTTTCCTTGTTTTCTTCCCGTACTAGCTTGATACGTAAATCATTCAATTCGCCTGCCGCCTGAACTATCTTTATAATAAACTCCGGTTGCATCAGTTTAACATAGCGGAAATACCAGTCATACTCTCCTTCCAAGATGTCCGGCATATCTGTAGTAATAGTTACCCCTAAGAAATAATGACTATGCCCGTAACGGATAGCATCACCACGTAGAATCGGCATAGCTCTATTAACCTTCTTGTCCTGATCGTATTTGGCTTCGTCAAAGAACAAATGAACGACCGATTTACCGGCCAGCAAAGACGGATGATCCAGTGATCCTAAAAAGATAATGGTCCCGTTCCAAAATGAGATCGTATTTTTATATTCATCTACTATTATACTACACCTTTTCCGCCAAGACTCAGGCGGCCTTTTATTCGATATATAATGTACACCATCATATAACCCCATCAACTCCCAACCTTTTTTCACCGCCGGCATAATATTATCCGTTAAATTTGTGTATGTGTTGCCAGCAAAGGCAAGCGGTGCGCCTGGCATATCATAAACACAATCAGCAACACGCCTAGCTTGTATCACTGTACTTTTAGCCATACCACGACCAGCGGTTACTATCAGATTGGTAGTATCTATCCAATCAGTCAGGACTTTAATGATATGCGAATATCTGATATCAATATCATCGGTATTAATCTTCCGTATCGTCTTCACTGAATTCTTCGGCATCTTCAAGCATTCGTTTTTTAAGATTAAACTTATTAATTTGGGCGTCCTCCTTCAGACGTTCGCGTACAATAACCGGTATATCAGGAATATCATTTATAAACTCTTCCAATTCCCTACGATCAGTATCAGGTACTCCCAAATCTGAACGTTTGGTTGTATAAAGAACAACCTGTTTCCTATTTAATAACTCTTCCGGGATCTCCGTTTCAGTAGAAGCGAAACGCAGTCTTAATTTTGCGGCACGTTCCAAGATACGCGAAGCTTCTTCACCCTTCCCCATCAGGAACATAGAATCAGCCCACTTCTCCATTTTTTCAGCATACAGATTCGCAAAAGCTTCCGGGCGTATATTCTCATCTGTATAAAAGAAATTGATAGAATCAGCATAAACCTGTCTGGCCATCCAGTCAGACAGCCCGTAAATATCAGATTTCAAAAGCTTAATGATACCGGCTTTAGTAATAACCTTCCCATTATACCTCATCCTAGCTCTTAAGCCCCTCACCATTTCCATAAGCTCATAGTAAGCCCGTTCAGCTTCCGGCAAAGCTTCCAAATCACCGGTTGACAACATGCGTGTGATCTGATTAAGATCCACCCGTTCAAAATCTATCCTTGTCGGTTTAACTAAGTTCATCTTCATCGATTTGCTCCACAATTATTTCAAATGTCCGTCTTCTGTTCACCTTCTCCAGTTGTTGAATAGCAACTATATTACCCTCTTCGGCCTGTTCGTGCAGTTTCATTTCCGGATTAGCCCTGGAAACCAATATGCCCTGGCGGATTACTCCGTTAATCGTTGTGCCTTCGATATATGCATCTTTGACAAAAGAATCAATATCTACGCCTAGATATATTGCTATCTCTTTAGGACTGTACCCTAGGGCTGCCATGCGTTGTATATCTCCCCTTTGTTCTGTATTGAAGAAGAAAGAGTCTACCGGTAAGTTATCCATTATTTAAAATATTTAGACGTTCATAATCAGACTGAATCTCAATACCTATTTTGCGGGCCTGAACCCCAACTTCAGAACGATCGCACGGATGGGAAAAGCGGGCATTCATAGTTAACCATGCAGCCCGCTTTATTTCCAGCCTGTAAAGATGGAAACTTAGTTTTTTTTTCTTGCTTCGATTTCCTTATCCAGCATGTCTTTCTTATTGCTCCACTTATCGATCTTTTCCTGGGCTTTGGCTTTCTTTTCATCGTTATCTGCTTTATCCAAGTCTTTTTTGCCCTTAGAGATATTCGATTTGGCATTATTCAGTTGCTTCACTATATCCAAATCTGATAACGCAGATATTTCGTTTCTTTCAGCTAGTTCTTGCATTATCTTTGCTTTCCCTAAGATCTTATGATTTTCCCGGTAATATTCCAGTTCTTCCCACATTTCCCGGTTGTCCAGATAGTTTTCTACTGCTGCCTTTGCCCATCTGAAAGTTTCTTCACTCGCAACATCATTCGGTGTATTGGCTAACATCTCGTGACTTTCCCGGTATAAGTCATAAGCCGAAAACATGTCCGATACCAATATCTTAAACTCGTTCGGACAGTCCTTTTCATTCAGGAAGGGAAATTCTTCCCGGAAACGAATTGTCTTACGTACTGTTTCCGGTACCTCACAATATTTAGATTTTGCTTCTTCCAGTTCTTGTTCCAGCTCGTCTACCTTATCCTGGTTTTCGTCCGCAGACAATACCTTTTCGATAAATTCATCACTGACAAGCTCTTCAACGATAACACCGAAACGTTCGGCCAGCTCAATGAGGGAATCGTCTACATACGTCTTTGGCAAAACAGATTTTACGGTTTCCGGTATCGGTTCCGGCTTTTTGTATGCAGTTCTACGCATCGAAGCAAAATCCATTTCCGATAAACCGGCAAGTTTACGCAACTCTTCAAAAAGAGATCCTTTAGTCATTTCACATTCTCCAATCTGCCGAAATTTAGCCTTCAACATACGATTCACTCCGAATATTTCATAAAGTGCCACGCCTTCCGCGAAGTTTCTAGGCCCTTGTAAATAGGAAATAATTTGTTCTTTCATTTGATTTATTTATTAAGTGAGACACAAAGGTTCAAAAAGGCAATTGCTTGGTAAAGGACTAAAAAAGGGATACCCGAGCGGATATCCCTACATGTATCATTGAAGTTTATTTATCTTCCGGCAATAATTTCACTAAGTTCTCCTTCATTTGCCGAAGGCTGTATATGAGTTTTAACATACCGCCGCCATCCATATCATCGGCATAACCAATCATTTCGGAAACTCTAAAGAGATAATCAATAGTCTTTTCCAGTGTTTGGCAGTCTATTTCCGCTCCATCAGCTTGATAATCTTTCAAAGCATCCAGAACCTGTTGATCTATTATTACGGTATTGATATTAAGAGTTTCCATTTTGCCCTCCTTTTTTGGCTTTAAGCACACAATAAACGGCACCGATAATACATGGCGGAAAGATGAATGTAAGGCAGAAACAGGCAATTGCTGAGACATAGTAAGCATCCGAGGATGTTTTCACTTCGCAGTCTGAGAGACTACGGAAATAACGCTCCATGAGCGTGTTAGTGTCCGATTGGGTACGGAACGAGGGCACGTAGTTGGTGCCGGTGAATTGTTTTTTCATTTTGATGATGGTTTTTGCATATAGGCAGTTTAGTTTAAAGACAAAAGCGGCTGCCATATCCCAAGTCTGCAAAAACCATCATCATTCGACTCCGAAGAGCAAAATCTGAAAAGGGAAAGACAACCGCCTATATAAATAAGTTCACAATAGGACATAAAAAAAGCCCATAAAAATTTGAGCTGTACCGTAGCTGCTCAATCGGTATCGAATACGATAATGGTTTTTGCACTACAAATGTACGGATAATATTTGTAATGACAAACAAATTTCTTCATTTTAATCAATAGGATTCACTACAATTTCCCCTTGCGGAATATCAGGATCGTTACCTTCCTTCCAATATTTGACAGTTGTACTGACAGTTATCGTATAACCGTTAGATTTTTCTTTAACTGTCGTGGTTAATTTACTAACTACTTCTTTTGCCTGTCCTTCTGTTAAATCGCACTGAGTTGTTTTGGATGTTACATATTTGGGGTATCCTGGCATAGAAGGGCTGATAGATGTTGTTTGTTTTGTTTCAAATACCCAACAATTAGTAGTTTTATCGTCATCGCTACTACACCCTAACATAACCAAAATTGTAAATAGGAATAATAATGCTTTCTTCATACTGCCTTTATTTTAAAGTTTCGACAAATGTAGAGAAAAAGCCTTTACGAAAAAAGTCTTACTCAATAAAGAATAAGACTTTTAGTTCTACCTATAAAAATCAAGGCATATTAAGCCTCGTACCTTGATTGCTCAATAAATAACATTTCACCACCACCGCCATCGAAAGTCTTGAATGTTATCTGACTGCCTGGTGATGCTACAAATGTCTTCCCGTTTTGCAATAAGAAATCGGACGAAGCACCTGCTTCAATAGTCGGTGCAACACCGGATACGACACCCAACAAAGTTAATAAATCACCATGCTTAGCACCTGTGACAGAAGCAAGCTTAGCGGCACCAGCCGTTAGCTGATACTGCCCTGTTCCTTTGAAAGCAATTTCAGTTGCAGCCGCTTCCACTACTGCCAACGGTTCTTCATGCGGGATTGTCCCTTCGTAAATACCAATATCATCACCCTTGCTAATTTGAGTGAAAGTAAATTCAGATGAATTGGCATCCTTATTACCGGTATAGTTTACAGCCATTTCGATAGGGTTGCAAGGAGAGCCGATAATATCCGCCGGTTCACCGTTGCAGTATTGTAATATACCAATGCAATGGCGACCTAACCAGTTCGTCTTAAATTCGCGCACCTCTCTCTTATTCCCCGGATGCTTACCTTTGATAGAAGGTGTAAAACCTTTCGCATCAGTTTCTCCTTCACCGTTGGATGCAAGCTCAACAGTTCCGGGCGTCATATACAAATCAACAGAATACGCCGATGGTTTTACTACGATATCACCCACAAGTACGACACCGGCACCATCACGCGCTGGAAAAGAAGTGAGATCATCGACATCAATCAACGTAAGAACGTCTTTAGGAGTTATTCCCTTACCCGGATTTCCTGCCGGTCTGGGAACAGATGTTTTAACGTAAGTAATCATATAGTCCTTTTTTTGAGATTAATAAAAAGTAGGGGGAAATTATCCCCCCTGCCAACAGTTACTAGCCGCGTGCAACTTCGTAGAATTTGCCGTCATCAGCCTTAACCAGCTTAATAAACTTACCGGTACTCAATGTTATGACTTTTGTCAACACAAAATTTCCACTAGCAGCGATGGTACTGGCATTTTCATTTCCATTTCCGTAAACTGTATAAGTTTTGCCAATAATAGCATCAGCGAAATTGGTTATTGCTGTTGCTTTTGTATTGGCACCCGTAATAAAAATAGATCCACCCTGCAAAGAAGGTTCTGTTTCGTCATCGGTAAACTGCAAGGCGTCAGTGGCACCAGTTTCACGACCAATCTCAATGAATTTCCCATCTTCACGTTTCATCAAACGGATCAAATCCCCTTTCTTTGGGTTCCACGCTTCGGATATCAAAGCAAAATTACCTGATTTTTCGATCTTTACCCCTTTATTTTCACTGCCACACTTCAAAGTAACAACCCTACCGATCTCCGAATCTTCAATATCAGTAATAGCCAATAGGTTAGTGTTGGCAACCGTAATAATTGAAGTATGATACTTTGCGGAAGGTTGAGTATCTTTATCAGACTCTACAAAATAAGATGCCGGACGGTCATACTCGTTACAGAAGATCATCTGGCGTGAATAGTCCATATCTTCTTTCTTCGTATATTTGAACCCTACTGCGTAAGTCCAAATAGACTCTTTCCAGTTACTCCATACCTTTAAAGTCCAATCCTGCTGTTCGATATTGAACTTTGTCATTTCACCTGGCACATGTTCAAACGTATGGATATTACCTGTCATAGTCCAAATAATGCGATGATGATTATCGGCATTAGGCACAGGAATCAGTTTAACGGAAGGATATTCCTTCACAAACATCATACCGGCCTTGTAATCCTGATTAGTACCATAATGCAATTCATTGTACTTGTGATACCAAACAATCATATGAGACGGGATGTAAAGAGATAAGGAACCTGAATCACGTAAAACAGCCGGGATCATAGATGTTCCCTGAAACAGCTTTTCTCCAATATTTTCCGGCGTCAGGGTACCGAGTTCGAATGGTTTTACCTGATATACAAGTTTGCCGTTATTGATATCAATATGCCCGTTCACCTTCTTGTTGATGAACTCATAGATTCCATCAGCGGCCCCCATAGCATGTCCCGGCTTATTCAAATCCGGTTCTTTACGTACACCATTAACGCGGCGTTGTTCACGTTCGTTATGCAGTTTTTTCGCTGTCTCTGCAAGAATGTATTCAATAAAAGACCACTTAATAACCTGGGATCCTTCTTTATTATAGCTTCCGATCCAAGATTTTTCCAGCGCCTTCAAATCTTTGAATTTGTGAGCAAACATAACGCTAAACATACGTAGCGTTTCGTTATCAAATTCATAATTACCCTTAGTTACATTATCGAAGTTACTTTCGGTATTGTCAGCCTGTGAAAATTCTCCTAACCAGATATTTGTCAATACAGCTAAATCCTGATAACCGGATTCAAGTGGAAAAATGCCCTCAATTGATGGCAAAACCATCAAAAAAGATTGCAAACGATCCTGCCACGGTACACGATAGAAAGCGCCTAAATCTTCTTTCAGTCTGGAATAATCGATAGAACTTGCCGTAGGTACCTGAACTGCAATACCCTTACGATAAAGCATTTCAGCACGTAAACGCTGATTATAAGCTCTATCCATACCGTACATTTCACCGGTAATACCGCCTAGCTGCTTATCATCATCCCAATTCAAAACAATGTTTTTAGCATCCGGTATAATAGTCCCGTTTTGTGCCCCGGTTCCCTTGTCCAGTTCTGCCATATCAGAGAGCGTTTTAATTTTTTGATTAAGACCGGTAATCTCTGTTCTCTTAGCTGCTACTTCCGTAGAAAGTTCTCCTTTTTCTTTAGCCAGAGTTTCGATTTCTACCTGCGCGGTAGCTAATTTGGCTGTAATATCAGCTAGCAAACCTTTTATTACTGCATTGGAAGCACTATCTTCCGGGATAACAGTTCCATTTTCCGTACTTCCTTGCGGTTTATCATCCGGGAAGTCATTACTTAACGCTTCACAAAAACCAGTGAGAAAAGTTTCATTAAAGCCCATGTTTTTAAGCTTTTCTTTCTCTTCTGCCAGTAAAGCGTTTTTTTTGTCCGCGTCCTTATTCCAGTCCTTAATCCCCAGAATAGCCATTACAGCCGGAACGAATTGTGAAAAACGATTTTTCATAAAACAAATTGATTAAAAAGTGAATATTAAATTATCTCATTAGCCCTTTTTAGTGTCGCTTGTGATAATACCCATACGATAGCATCTTCCAACGTACCATAAGCATCTACATAACCATTTGCCAGGGCTACATCAGCAAAATAGGTTTGCCCACGAAAAAGAGGATCGTTTCGATCGTATTTTATGCCCAGATTCCTGGCAACTGCCTGTGCAAAAAGATTGTGATAAAAAGAAAGCTTCTCTTTAATAAGGCTATCATCCTGTTTCTCTTCCATATCACGAATCATTTTATTTTTCAGATCCGCACTATCAGGATAAATATCCTTAAGCTCAACGCCTAGCTCTTCATAATACTTTTTAAAGCTTTGATAAGTGTAGATAATCCCGCAGGATCCTATTTCGTCCATTGGGGAAGAAACGAATTTCCGCCCACATGCAGACACAAACCAAAAATGCGCGGAAGCACATACACCGGTAATGTATGCTGCAATTGGTTTAGAAGATTCCCGGATCATTCTTTCCAAAAGATCTACACGGGTAATCATTCCGCCAGGGCCGTTTACAAATAAGACAATACCGGCTATCTTTGGATTTGCTAGGGCTTTTGCAATAAATTGTTCCAAACGGTAAGTTTCCCAAGAATATAAAACGCCATCACAGGTAAGTATAACGACTGAATTTTCCGGTAACGAAGCGTCTTCCAGTTCCCATCGATCCGCCACATAAGGCATAGCGGCATAAGCCGTAACCTTATTTTGCGAAAGATGCTGTTCAATAGCTGCTAAGTTACCGTTATTTATAGAAGGCAAGATAAGTGATAAAAGGTGGTGATAATCCTTTGCCTCGATCGCCCATTTCTCATTAAAAATCTGCTGAATTTTATCCACGGTTTCTTTTTTCTGCAAAAGAAACCGTTTAAAAGCGGGCTAGAAAGGACTGTAAAAGGCTTCTGAATGTGACATTATCCCGGTTAGTTTACATTGATATTGCCCGGATACCTTTGCATAAGTAAATGTCAGTGGCGTTTGCTGGGTCCCGGAAACAACATCGTTTCCGGCTTCATCAGTGTAAATAGCGATTAACTCTTGTTTGCTCAATGCAGCCAACAAATGCTCATTGGCTATATCAATCAAGGCAACGTTAAACGTATGCCCCACATTATATACAAGGCCTCCTTCTGCTTCCTCCGATTGGACGTCGGGCATAAATGTCCCTGGCACGATTGGGATTTCATAATCCCCGTTTTGGAAGGAAACAAAAGCACGTGACGTAATTAGAGCAAAACGATAAATTTTGTCTACCGGTATCAGCCGAAGTGAATTAGCTGCCGAATAGGGTGTTTTCTTTGTTCTCATACTATATAACTATTTGATTTTCAATTACTCCGCATTTTTCCGGCAAAATTCCGGCATTTTTCCGTTAAAAAAAGGACAATACGATACACTTGGTAGGTGAAAAAAACTTCTACTTTTTGTTGTAGGGACGTTTTTTTGTTGAACGTCTTATATCATCCCTCCAACGTTGATAATCTTTCAAAAGAGCATCTTCTGTAATTGATTCAATACAATACTTTTTCATGAAGTAATGTACCGACTGAATCATATCAATACCGAATTTGTGTTTATTTTCATCAATCAAATCATGAATTTCTGCCCGCATCATTAATTTTATCTTCTTATTAATAATCCGTTGGCTTCGTTCGCCTAAATAATTAAACCTTTCCGGAGACTTGCCACCTATTTTATCCCCATCTCTACGGTCCGGCAAAATAATTTCTAAGTTTCCTTGATCCCTGGAACAATTTATTGGGCGTTTTTCCAGCAAATCATAAATAAGATGATAAATATCCAAGTTATCGGCAAATCTCACCGGTGCCCCATCCGGATCTGCGGAAAATTTAGACCAGCAATATTCTGCTAAATGTGCTTCGATTGTTATTTTCGTTGTTACCATTGCGATAAATTTACCGCTAAATTACAAATAATATATTAATTTAAAAACTATATAAGCAAATAAAGTGCGTTTCTTGACTATCGGACACTAATAATATAACATTTTTACAAAATGTAAAATGAAATACTTTTTGTGTTTCCATCTTTTGTTCTTCAATCTCTGATGTTTTTGAATTTGCTCCGAAAATTCTGCAACTTTGCAACCTGTTTCCTTACCATCATATCTACTTAAATATCAAGCAATAACACAAGATACAAAACATAAATACAAAAATAAAAGCGATAATACAGTTTGCAACCATACTACTTTTATCAGTTAAAAAACGGGAC
>DXOJ01000488.1 GCA_019412865.1 Bacteroides sp.
TTATTGAATCAATTATTTTTTATTTGGATTCTTCCGAACTTTGAAGCATCTGGAACAACTTATCCAACTTCGGAGCCATGATAATCTCTGTACGGCGATTCTTGCTTCTTCCTTCTGCTGTTTCGTTGTCATCGACAGGCATATATTCACCGCGGCCGCTAGGCTGAATCTGCAAAGGATTTACATTGTAATTTTTGATGAGGATACGAACTACGGAAGTGGCACGGATCACACTCAAATCCCAATTATCCTTGAATTGTACAGTATTGATCGGTTTGTTGTCCGTATGTCCTTCGATAAATACGTCGATGTCCGTCTGTTTGTTCAATACTTCGGCCAGTTTGCCGAGAGCTTCCTCTCCACGTTTATCTAGGCGGGCACTTCCTGACTGGAATAATAATTTGTCGGACATCGCTACATATACTTTTCCGTCTTTTTCGCGAACGGTCAGCTCGTCAGTACTAAAACCAAGTAATGCATCTTTTACATTACTCAAGAGATTTTGTACCTTATCATTCTGTGCCTTAATCATGTCCTGCAATTCATTGATCGTGCGTTCTCTTTCGTTCAGCTCATTTTTCTTCTGGCTCAACAGCGCATTCAGTTTTTCCTGTTCAGTCATGTTGACATTCAACATACTCTGATATTGGCGGATACTGTTCCCCATCTTGGTCGTATCACGCAAGAGGTTTTTGACTTGTGCCGATAGCTGGTTACCAACTTCGCGGGAGTTATTCAACAACCCTTGCAGACTGTCTTTGCTTGCGGTGGCTGCCATCTCTGCAAGCATGAACTTCTTTTTTGTTACACACGAAGTACACAATAGGAGCGTAAGTAAAGTAAATAAAGTAATTTTCTTCATTGTGTTTTATATTTTAAGTGGGTATGTATAATCAGCTTTGCAGAAACTCACAAAGTTTCTGTACAGCCAGTGCACGATGGCTGATTTGGTTCTTGATATCATTTCCCAATTCGGCAAAAGTCCGGTCGTAACCTTCAGGCATGAATACAGGATCGTAGCCAAATCCGGAATCACCACGTTTTTCTTTGATTATTTCGCCTTTTATCACTCCTTCAAAGAGATACTCCTTTCCGTCCAGTATCAACGAAATAGCGGTGCGGAATTGTGCTTTACGGTTTTCTTTTCCGTCCAGTTCGTGAAGAAGTTTGAGCATATTTGCCTGGGCGTCGTGTCCTTCACCTCCTGCATAGCGGGCGGAATAGACTCCGGGAGCTCCGTTCAAGGCTTCCACTTCCAATCCCGTATCATCGGCAAAACAATCCAGATGATAGTTTTTGTAGATATAGGAAGATTTTAATAACGCATTTCCTTCCAGTGTTTCAGCAGTTTCGGGAATATCCGCTTGGCAACCGATATCATTGAGACTTAATAATTCTACTTGATCTCCCAGGATAGCGGCCACTTCTTCCAGTTTATGAGCATTATTGGTAGCAAATACAAGTTTGTGTTTTATCATCTTATTTTTTGTTTTAACAGGGTTGTTCACTACTTATCAACCGGTTATTATTTCACTTTCAGCTTATCGAATCCTTCGCCATACACACCGATAACGGAACTTTGAGAGATAAAAGCATTCGGATCAATGCGTTTTACCAAACGGAAAATTTCGAGTGACTGACGTTTCTTGGCAAGTACTACCAACACTTTCACATTGGTTTTACTATACCATCCCGTACCGTCGAGTACCGTTACTCCCCGGTCGGCGTCTTTAATGATACGGTCGGCTATTTCATCATATTTCTTAGAGAAGATGAAGAATTGAACCGATTGACGGGCACTGTTGATAATCCAGTCGAGCACAACACCAATAATAAACAGGGTGACAAAACCGAAAATAACCCGGCGCCAATCATGAAATATAAAGTAACAGGAGCTGATAATGAATACATCACAAATCATAATCATTCGTCCAAGCGATACATCTTTGTATTTATTGACGATGGCTGCGATAATATCTGTTCCACCCGTACTTCCATTGTAGTTGAAAGTGATACCGAGGCCTACACCACACATGGCTGCACCGATAATACAGGCCATGAAATCCTGTCCTGTACCAAGCAATAGCGGCTTGCCGTCCGGCGTCATATCCGGTGCTTCTACGTAATTGTTCACCACCAACTGGAATAACCAAAGCAGAAAAGTCAGCGTAAAAATAGCATAAGTGGTTTTTATACTAAATTTTGGACCTAATACCCGGATTGCGAAGGTCATCAGAACTGCATTAATGATGAAGTATGACCATTGGATTGGGAATCCTGTTGCATAATAGATAATAGCTCCGATACCGGTAGTTCCTCCGGTAGTTATCTGATAAGGTAACAGGAATGCAGCCCATCCCAAAGAATAGCTTATCAATCCGAGAGTGATATAGATGTAATCTTTCACTTCTCTCATTATTTCCGCTTTTGTCAGTTTATGCATGGATTTTAAGTTCAAGTATTAGGTAATAAGTATTAACCTGACGGATATATTTGGAAAACGACTACGGATAATACTTATTACTTAATACTTATTGTTTTATACTTAATACTTTAAATTACAATGTTTACAATCTTTTTCGGAACGACAATGATCTTTTTCGGAGTCTTGCCATCAATCCACTTTTGTGAACGTTCGTCGGCCAATACTGCGGCTTGGATAGTGTCCGAAGCTTCATCTGCTGCAAATTCCATATTGAAACGTGCCTTTCCGTTGAAAGAGATGGTATAGTTGATAGTATCTTCTTTCAGATATTCTTCGTTGTATGCAGGCCATTGGGCGTCGCATACGGAAGTTTCGTGTCCCAATACATCCCACAACTCTTCGCAGACATGTGGAGCGAAAGGAGCGAGAGTGATAACGAGCTGTTCCAGAATCTCTTTTTTGCTGCATTTCAGGTTGAAGAGTTCGTTTACGCAAATCATGAATGCGCTGATAGATGTATTGTAAGAGAACTGTTCAATATCACCAGTCACCTTCTTGATTAATTTATGAAGGCTCTTCAATTCTTCTTTTGTTGCAGGTTCGTCTGTCACCAGATATTCGTCCGTACGGCTGTAGAACAACGACCAGAATTTACGGATAAAACGGTGTACACCGTCGATTCCGTTTGTATCCCACGGTTTAGACTGTTCTACCGGGCCAAGGAACATTTCATACATACGAAGTGTATCCGCACCGTATTTCTCAACAATCATATCTGGATTGACTACATTGAACATAGATTTACTCATTTTTTCAACTGCCCATCCGCAAACATATTTTCCGTCTTCGAGGATAAATTCGGCTGTTTTATATTCAGGACGCCATGCTTTGAATGCTTCCAAATCCAAAATATCATTAGATACGATATTTACGTCTACATGGATAGGAGTAACTTCGTACTGATCTTTCAGGTTCAGCGAAACGAAAGTATTGGTATCTTTGATACGATATACAAAGTTGCTGCGACCTTGAATCATTCCTTGGTTTACTAACTTTTGGAAGGGTTCTTCCATTACAGACACACCCATGTCATACAGGAATTTATTCCAGAAACGAGAATAAATCAAGTGACCTGTTGCATGTTCGGTACCACCTACATATAGGTCTACATTTTTCCAGTACTGGTCAATTTTCGGATCAACCAATGCCTGATGATTATGCGGGTCCATGTAGCGGAGATAATAAGCCGAAGAACCGGCGAATCCCGGCATGGTGTTCAGTTCCAGCGGGAAGACGGTTACATGGTCAATCTTCTCATTTTCTACGATACATTTGTTTACTGTATCCCAAGCCCATTTAGTTGCGTGTCCCAATGGAGGCTCACCTGTTTCGGTAGGCAGGAATTTAGCGACTTCCGGAAGTTCCAGCGGCAGGCTGGCTTCGTCAATTATATAGGGCATTCCGTCTTTGTAGTAAACAGGGAACGGCTCACCCCAGTAACGTTGGCGAGAGAAAATAGCGTCACGCAGACGGTAGTTCACTTTCACACGACCCAGATTGTGCTCTTTTACATATTTCTTGGTTGTTTCTATCGCTTCTTTGATAGTCAGTCCGTTCAGAGAAAGATCACAGTAAGGAGTGACATCAAGACGTGGAGAATTGCAAACAATACCTTCTTTTGCATCGAAACTTTCTTCGCTAACATCACAACCTTCTACCAACGGACGGATTTCCAATCCGAAATGTTTGGCAAATGCATAGTCGCGGCTATCATGAGCAGGTACAGCCATAATAGCTCCTGTTCCGTATCCGGCCAGTACGTAATCGCTGATCCATACAGGTACTGCTTCACCTGTGAACGGATTAATAGCATACGAACCACTGAACACACCGGTGACACTACGGTCGGCAATACGTTCGCGTTCCGTACGTTTTTTGGTACGATCGAGGTAAGCGTCTACTTCTGCTTTTTGTTCAGGAGTCGTTAACTGTGCCACCAATTCACTTTCCGGAGCCAATACCATAAAGGTAACACCGAACATGGTATCTGCACGAGTGGTGAAAATAGTGAATTCAAGGTCACTGTCTTTTACTTTGAATTGCACTTCAGCACCTTCCGAACGTCCGATCCAGTTTCTTTGGGTTTCTTTCAGAGAATCTGTCCATTCGATCGTATCCAATCCGTCGAGCAAGCGTTGTGCATACGCAGATACACGCAAACACCATTGGCGCATTTTCTTCTGGATAACAGGAAAACCGCCACGTTCGCTGACTCCGTCTACTACCTCGTCGTTAGCCAGTACAGTTCCTAATTCGGCACACCAGTTTACCATTGTTTCACCCAGATAAGCGATACGATAGTTCATCAGGATTTCCTGCTTTTCTTTTTCGCTTTTGGCGTTCCACTCTTCGGCAGTAAAGCTGATATCTTCGCTGCAAGCGGCATTGAGTCCTTCGTTTCCGTAGATGGCGAAGGCTTTTTCCAGTTCTTCGATAGGACGGGCTTCCTGTTCATCGTTACAATAATAGCTGTTGAACATTTTTTGGAAGGCCCATTGGGTCCAATGATAATATTCCGGGTCGCAAGTACGGATTTCACGGTTCCAGTCGAAAGAGAAACCTATTTTGTCCAACTGCTCGCGGTAGCGGTCGATATTGTTGACGGTAGTGATAGCAGGATGCTGTCCGGTCTGGATAGCATATTGTTCTGCCGGCAAACCGTAAGCGTCATATCCCATTGGGTTGAGTACATTGAAGCCCTGCAGTCGTTTGTAACGGGCGTAAATATCCGAAGCAATGTATCCCAGCGGATGACCTACGTGTAGACCAGCTCCTGATGGGTAAGGAAACATGTTTAGTACATAAAATTTTTGCTTCGAATCATCTTCCGTAACTTGGTAGGTTTTCTCTTCTACCCACCTTTTCTGCCACTTCTTTTCAATTTCTCTGAAATTGTACTCCATAGTGATAAAGTTTTTATTTATAG
>DXOJ01000489.1 GCA_019412865.1 Bacteroides sp.
TGTGATTCTGAACCTGATGCCGTTGAAGATTACAACGGAAACAGACTTGGTGCGCTTACTTTCGAATACCCCTCTTCAGGTGGAGATTTCGTTTATGAAGATCAAGAGCCACACGTCGAAGAATACGCCGATAGAACACATGAAAACGTTCTATACGGATTTCGACCAGATGCGTCATGAGAAGTATGATGGTATGATTATCACCGGAGCCCCTGTAGAACAGATGGACTTCGAGGAGGTGACCTATTGGGATGAAATTACGGAAATCTTTGATTGGGCACGCACGCATGTCACTTCTACCTTATATATATGTTGGGCAGCGCAGGCCGGATTGTATCATCATTATGGAATTCCTAAATATCCGTTGGAAGAGAAAATGTTCGGCATCTTTGAGCATCGTGTACTGGAACCTTTCCATTCCATCTTCCGTGGTTTTGACGATTGTTTCTATGTGCCGCATAGCCGTCATACGGAAGTGCGCAGGGAAGATATTCTGAAAGTTCCAGAACTGACGTTGCTTTCCGAATCGAAAGAGGCCGGTGTCTATATGGCAATGGCACGGGGCGGACGTGAGTTCTTTGTCACGGGGCACTCTGAATATTCTCCGCTGACACTGGATACGGAATACCGCCGTGACTTGGATAAAGGCCTGCCAATAGAGATTCCCCGCAATTATTATATAGACGATGATCCTGAAAAAGGCCCGTTGGTACGTTGGCGTGCTCATGCCAATTTGTTGTTCTCCAACTGGTTGAACTACTTTGTTTATCAGGAAACACCTTACAACATCAATGATATTAAATGATAAAGCAGCGTAAAATAGAACTTCTCGCTCCGGCGAAAAACTTGGAATGTGGTATTGAAGCTATCAACCATGGTGCAGATGCTGTATATATCGGTGCTCCGAAATTCGGTGCCCGTGCGGCAGCTGTGAATTCATTGGAAGATATTGAAGCATTGGTGCAGCATGCTCATTTGTATAATGCACGTATTTATGTCACGGTCAATACGATTCTGAAAGAAGAAGAGTTGAAAGAGACGGAGGAGATGATTCATGCACTTTATCGGATTGGTGTCGATGCACTGATTGTACAGGATATGGGAATCACGAAACTGAACCTTCCTCCGATACCGCTTCATGCCAGTACGCAGATGGACAATCGTACGCCGGAAAAAGTGAAGTTCCTTTGGGAAGCAGGTTTCCGTCAAGTGGTGTTGGCGCGGGAGTTATCGTTGCGTGAAATAAAGAAGATTCATGAAAGCTGTCCGGAAGTACCTTTGGAAGTATTTGTACATGGTGCTCTTTGTGTCAGTTATAGCGGGCAATGCTATGTTAGTCAAGCCTGTTTCGGTCGTAGTGCCAATCGTGGAGAGTGTGCACAATTCTGCCGTCTGCCTTTTAGTCTGGTAGATGCGGACGGGAAAGTGATTGTCAAAGACAAACATCTGCTTTCCCTGAAAGATATGAATCAAAGTGACGAACTGGAGCAACTACTGGATGCCGGAGCTTCTTCATTTAAAATAGAGGGACGACTGAAAGACGTATCTTATGTGAAGAATGTGACAGCCGCTTATCGCCAGAAACTGGATGCGATCTTTGCCCGTCGTCCGGAATATGTACGTGCTTCTTCGGGTACGTGTAGTTTCGAATTTAAACCACAACTTGATAAGAGTTTCAGTCGTGGATTCACGCATTATTTCCTGAATGGACGTGATAAAGAGATTTTCTCTTTCGACACTCCTAAGTCGCTGGGTGAAGAGATGGGAACCATGAAAGAGGTCCGGGGCAACTATCTGACAGTTGCCGGACTTAAATCCTTTAACAATGGAGACGGTGTTTGCTATATCGACGAACAGGGACGTTTGCAGGGTTTCCGTATCAACCGGGTGGACAGTAACAAACTCTATCCGCAGGAAATGCCCCGTATTAAGCCGCGTACTACACTGTATCGTAATTTCGACCAGGAATTTGAACGAATCCTTTCCCGCAAATCTGCCGAAAGGAAAATCGCAGTGAAAATCTTGCTTGCCGACAATAATTTTGGTTTCTCCCTGACATTGACTGATGAAGATGATAATAGCGTCACAATCACCCTCCCTCGTGAGAAAGAACTTGCCCGCACTCCACAGACGGACAATCTGAAAACGCAACTGTCCAAACTGGGGAATACACCTTTTGAAGCAAAAGAAATAGAAATATCCTTTACCGGAAATTGGTTTTTGCCAGCTTCAGTGTTAGCCGATTTCCGCAGACAGGCAATCGATCAATTGATAACTGCCCGTCGAATCAATTATCGTCAGGAATTGGCAGTATGGAAGCCAACGAGTCATGCTTTTCCGCAAACTACATTAACATATCTGGGGAATGTAATGAATCCCCGTGCAGCTTCTTTCTATCAGGAGCATGGGGTACAACAGGTAGCGGCAGCATACGAAAAAGAAGCAGTGGAAGATGCGGTACTGATGTTCTGCAAACATTGTTTGCGTTATAGCATGGGCTGGTGTCCTATCCATCAACGGGTACGTTCACCTTATAAAGAGCCTTACTATCTGGTATCGAATGACGGCAAACGTTTTCGTCTGGAATTTGATTGTAAGAATTGTCAAATGAAAGTAAAGGCTGCGCAATGAGAATCATTTTTCACCACAGAGGACGCAGAGGACACAGAGGATATAGTGAAGGTAACATCTTCACTCATTCTTCTGATACAGACTGTTTGCGTGTTTTTGGGAAAAAGTGTAGAAAGTTTCTCTCTTTCCCTTTTTTCCCCCTTTTACCCTCTGTGTCCTCTGCGTCCTCTGTGGTGAAAACTGTGATGAAAACTGTGATGAACTTACTACTATGTTTATTTTTGCTCTCATCCTGTTATTATAAAGTCCAGGCTCTGGATTCGGAAGAACTGTCGAAGAAGACGAAAGACTCGTTGACCTACTTGTACGAGCGGCATTATACTTGGAATACAAATCTGGAAGTAGTCGATGATTCCATCTCTTTGGAATGTCTTCCGATAAAAGATACTTTTATTCAGTTGAATAAAGGGGATAGGGTAGTGGTGGCAGAGTTTGCGGTTCATCCTGCCGATAGTGTAGACAGTATTTGGGTGAAGCTGGCTCATACACAGGATGAACAGGGCTGGATACGTGAAAAAGAACTCAAAACATCATTTGTGCCGACTGATAGTATTTCGCAGGCCATTCATCTTTTCAGTGATACGCATGCTTCTTATTTTATTATAATCTTCGCTTTATTCGTTGGTGTATATCTGTTTCGTGCTTTTCGTCGAAAGCAATTGCAGATGGTCTATTTTAATGATATAGATAGTGTTTATCCATTATTTCTCTGTTTGTTGATGGCTTTCAGTGCAACGATTTACGAATCAATGCAGGTCTTTGTGCCGGAAACGTGGGAGCATTTTTATTTCAATCCTACTTTGTCGCCATTCAAAGTTCCTTTTATTCTCTCTGTCTTCTTGTTGAGCATCTGGTTGTTTTTGATAGTCGCTTTGGCGGTGCTAGATGATTTGTTTCGACAGTTGACTCCCGCTGCGGCTATTTTTTATTTGCTAGGGTTGATGTCCTGCTGTATTTTCTGCTATTTCTTCTTTATCCTGATGACACATATTTATATCGGTTATCTGTTTCTTGCCTTTTTTATGCTGGTTTTTGCGAAGAAAGTCTGTCGGAACATTGGGTATAAGTATCGTTGTGGACGTTGCGGGGAAAAAATGAAGCAAAAAGGTATATGCCCCCATTGTGGAGCGATTAACGAGTGATTTTATTATCTGTTTTATTTCTGAATAACTTTTCAAATGATGAAAATCAGGTCTACTGAAATAAAAGATCTCCCTTTAGTGATGGAGATTTATGACTATGCCCGTGCTTTTATGCGTGCAACCGGGAACACGACCCAATGGATTGACGGCTATCCGTCTGAAGCATTGATTCGTCAGGAAATTGAAGAGAGCCATAGCTTTGTCTGTGTCGGTGAACAAGGAGAAATCTTGGGAACTTTTTGTTTCATACTAGGTGAGGATCCTACTTACCAACAGATTTATGAAGGTGCATGGCTCAATGACGAACCTTATGGAGTAATTCACCGATTGGCAACGAACGGAAAGCAGAAAGGGGTGTCGGAAGCTTGTCTGGACTGGTGTTTTCAACGTTGGCCTAATGTCCGGGTAGATACTCATCGGGATAATAAGGTCATGCAACATATACTGACGAAGTATGGCTTTCAACGTTGCGGCATCATTTATGTTAAGAATGGGACGGAACGTATTGCTTATCAGATGAAGCGTTTGCATGGTGGGGTGGAGGAATCTGATCGTACTGAAGTATAGGTCAGGTACGTTGGATGATGAACGAAGCAGTCTTAGGTATAAGCAAACTGATAGCAAGCAGTAGGTAAACTAATGCCGAAGCATTGATAAAGTTCCGGTAAGGTGCCGGTATAGTTGTGGTAAGGTGCCGCTATCTTTACCTTCCCACGGCCGTGGTAACTTCTTCCCACAGTCGTGACGAGATCCTCCCACGGCCGTGGAGAGATGCGACCACGGCTGTGGAGAGTTAAGGATAGCGTAGGTCTGACAGAACAATACCGATTGGGTAAATTAAGTATAACGGCTTTATAATGCAAACTTCATAGGGACATACGTTCTTCTATCCCGTATTCTATGCTGTTAATCTACAAAGAGACAGGCTGACAATAAAAGTCAGAATCTTTTATTGTCAGCCTGTTTTTGGTTATTGTCAGCGCTTATTGTCAGCCGTTAATGTACTGAAAATCATTGCTCTGTATGGATAAAAACCTTTGGCTGACAATAAAAAGACTAAATAATATCCTTATGAGTAAAAATGATTAGAAGCGGCAGCGAAGATCTACTCCAAATTGCATTGGGCGTCCTTTCTGCATGAAACCTTTGTTCATTGTTTCGAAATAGAAGGCAGCATAGTCTTTATTCAGGAAGTTGCGTGCCCAGAAACTAATCATTGCATCACCGATTTCCAGATTCGTTCTCCAGTTGAGCGTGCCATAGAAGGATTGGCTGACGTCGTTTTGTTCAGTCCAGTAGATACGTCCGGCAGCATTATAGTTCGCTTGGAGCACAACCCGGTCGAAGATAGAACGTGGGCTGCAGGTGATCGCATATTCTCCACCGATATTTAATGTATGCTTGGGAACGAAAGGGACATATTTGCCATTATAATCCGCAGTTACTTTGGAACTGCCATCTTTTTGTCCTTCTGTAATTACATAATCAGTAAAGGTGGCATAGGTATATCCGTAACTGGCATTCAGACTAAGTTCTTTAGTCACGCTGGCACGAAGAGATGCTTCTGCACCATAACTACGGCTTTTTCCCGCATTGATGGTAATACGTCCCAAACCGCTTTCTGCAAATTGAGAGAGTTGTTGGTCGCGGGTGTCCATATAAAATGCTGCAAGATCAGCCCAAAGCCTACCTTCCCACAACGTAAGATGACTGCCCACTTCGTAGTTCCACGAATATTCGGGTTTGTACGTAGTAGACGTTTTTACATTAATCTCTTTGGTTGGTACCATTTGGTCCATCATTTTTATGATGGTTGCCCCCCATGTGGCATCTTGCCCTATTGTCGGACTTTCTTTAATGGCATTCATCATCGAGTTGGTCAATTCTGTTTGTGATAAGTCAGAGAACATCTGGATATTATATCCTCCCGAACGATATCCCCGGGTAACGGTGGCATACACATTATTTTGGTTCTTCCATTCATATTGAATAGCGAATTTAGGGAGAAGTTGTACATAGTCAGTCGATAGCTTGCCTACGAAAGAGGCCGGAGCTTTCATATTCTGATCGGACAAGTTTATTGAGTTGGGACCCATAGCTAAGTGAAAATCAAAGCCAAAGTCTACAGGAGTACTAAGGGAATTGTACTTCATACTGATCTTTTCGTAATCGAGTCGGAGTCCCGCTGTAACGGACAGTCCTTCGATAAATAGGTTGTTGAAAGTAGACTGATGATAAAGTGCGCCGCTAAGAGTCGGGGTATCGAAGGTTCCTCCTACACTTAGTGTCGGGTTATGTACGGTCATTCCCATAGTAGGTGCACCGGGTTTGGAGGCAATCTCTTCAAAAGCGGAATTGGCGTTGTTTTCAATCATCGTTTTCACTCCTTCTTCTTTGAACAGAACGGGACCTGTGGTATGTAGCCATTGGTAGAATCCGAAAGCTCCCGTAGTCCATTGCCATCTCTTTCCGGGTTTGGCTTTCAAGACAATTTCTTCGGAAATGGTATTTGCCCTTTGCTTTTGCTCGATATTAAAGATATCTCTTTCTGTGAAGTCCTGATCGAGGAACATACGGTCATTCAGGTTCTGATAACCTGTCACGGCACTCAATATAAAGTTACAGGCTTGATATTCGATGTTGACACCAGAATTGAGCAATCCACGGCGGTAACTGCTGCGGTCGTTATATGAAATTTTACCGATGTAGTCTGCCCGGTCCTCTGTAATTTCTTTACCCTTTTCTTTAGCTTTGGCTATGCCGTTTTGAGTAATCCCGGTATAGTAGTACGGATACCCGCCCTGGTCGCTATATTCATAGTTCACGGTCATGTCTATTTTCAGATTAGATGTCGGCAGGTAAATCCCACGAAAACGTCCGCCTCCGGCGTTGCTTTTGTCGACTTTTTCATTGTTCCGTGCAGAGTTTTCAAAGAAGCCGCCTGTGTGTTCGTAGAAACCTCCGGTAGAAAAAGCAAAGCGGTCGGATATACGGTGATAATGGGTGAGTGAAACGTTATAATTATTGTAAGTTGCTGCTCCCATGCGAATATCGGTACCTTGATAAGTGAAAGGCGATTTTGTGTGCACCTTGATAAGTCCTCCCATCGTGTTACGTCCGTAGAGGGTACCTTGTGACCCGCGAAGAATATCAATACGTTCGATATCAGCATAGTTGAAGTCGAAAGCGGATTTGTCGATATAAGGGATATTGTCTACATAAAGTCCTACGGACGGAGTATTGATGCGTGAGCCGATTCCGCGGATATAAATCGAAGTAGTCAGTTTGGAACCGTAGTCAGGGATAAACAGATTGGGAACAATACCTGTCAGGTTCTTTACGGAATTTACCTGATTGGCGCGCATATTCTCCTGTGATAAGACGGTGGCGGCTACCGGCAGATCACGCAGTTTACGGTTTTCTTTCGGAGTAGCAATCACTACCACCTCTTCGATGTCTACTATTTTTAGTGAGTCTTTGGGGAAATCTTCAGCCCATGCTGTCCCTGTCGTCAGGAGCATGAGGGCAATCATAATCTTTTTTGTTTTCATCTGCTGTTAATTTATCTGGTGCAAAGTAACGGCAAATATAGATGACGGTCAATCCTCATTTATTAGGATTTGATTCACCACAGAGGACGCAGAGGACACGAAGGTATGATTCTTAAATTTTATATCCTCTGTGTCCTCTGCGTCCTCTGTGGTGAATCAGATTCGGTCGGCTTCGATATATCCGTTCATTACAGCATAAATAGTCAGCCCGGAGACAGACTTAATGCCTAATTTCTCCGTGATATTTTTTCGGTGAGTGATAACGGTAGTCAGGCTGATATTCAGTTTATCTGCTATTTCTTTGTTGATTAATCCTTTGGTTATCAGTACGAGCACTTCTATTTCACGGGCGGATAGAATTTCCTGATGAGGCTGCATCGGAGGCATGGGCGGCATATCTTTTACCGGATAACCGTCGTGGTGAGCATGTTGGTGAAGTTTCAATATATTTTTTACCAGCTCTTCTTCGGATTCGTAAATGTTGAGTACAGGTACGCCGGACAGTTGGAATTGCGGACTGTCGCTTGCCAATACAATCGTTTTTCGTTTCCGGGGGAGAAAGAAAGCGTTGTGCTCCACGTAAATCTGTGCGGAAATGAAATAGTGGGCATACATATCCGGAGTATCGTCCATCAGTTCGCTGAAGTGATGGAAAGTCCGTATGGTTGCCATAGGAATCATTTCCTCCAAGATTCCTTTCAGACCGAGAGAGGTCAATGTATTGGCTTCTATAATTGCTATTTCGGGTTGATAATTCATTTTTGTGTAAGTTTAATTAATGATTGAAATAGTTGGCTACTGCTTCTGCACATCGTTCGCCGTCTACTCCGGCAGACACAATTCCTCCGGCATAGCCTGCGCCTTCTCCGCAAGGAAATAATCCGCGAACGGTGACATGTTGCAGAGTATCCTTATCGCGTATGATACGAACGGGAGAAGAAGTTCGTGTCTCCACACCAATCATTACTGCCTCATTAGTCAGGAACCCGTGACTGCTTCGTCCGAATTGTTGGAAACCAAGAGATAGCCTTTTATTAATAAATGATGGCATCCAGAAATGAAGTGGAGACGAAATCAATCCCGGACTATAGGATGACTCGGGCAGATCGTAACTCAATTTCTTGCGGGTAAAATCCAGCATGCGTTGTGCTGGAGCAGTCTGTCGTCTGCCTCCCTGCAACCAGCATTGACGTTCCAATTCCTCTTGAAAGTGAAGAACAGATAGTAACTGTGAATTAATCTCTGAAAGTTGTGAACTTTTCAAATTCGGATTCAGTGCCATCAGCTGTTCATCTTGTTTCGCAGCCAACTCTTCATTCCTTATTTTTAATTCTTCATTTTCCAAATCTTCCGGTTGAATTTCCACTACCATTCCCGAATTGCTCCACCGTGACCCACGGTTGGCAGGAGACATTCCGTTCACTACCACTTGTTCCGGTCCGCTCGCGGCAGGAACGATGAAACCTCCGGGACACATACAGAAACTATATACTCCTCTGCCTTCTGCCTGTGTTACAAAGCTGTATTCAGCAGCGGGCAGGTATTTGCCCCGTCCATTCTTATTATGGTATTGTATTTGATCGATCAACATTGCCGGATGTTCCAGACGTACTCCGACAGCGATTCCTTTCGCCTCAATCGTCACATTATTGGCAGCCAGCCAACGATATACATCTCTTGCCGAATGTCCGGTTGCCAGTATCACAGGTCCGAGAAAGGTCTTTCCTGTATTTGTTTCGATACCTTTGACTTCACCGTTCTCAATAATCAATGCATCCATTCGTGTCTGGAAATGTACTTCTCCACCGCATTCGATAATGGTATTCCGCATATTTTCAATGACACGTGGCAATTTGTCTGTTCCGATATGCGGATGCGCATCCACCAATATCGAAGTCGAAGCTCCATGCTGGCAAAATACATTCAGAATCTTATCTACATTTCCTCTCTTCTTGCTCCGGGTATAGAGTTTCCCATCCGAATAAGCTCCTGCACCTCCTTCTCCGAAACTGTAATTCGATTCCGGATCAACAGTGTGTTCCCTGCTGATTTGTGCCAGATCTTTCTTACGTTCGCGCACGTCTTTTCCACGTTCGATGACAATAGGACGTAATCCGAGTTCAACGAGGCGTAAGGCAGCGAATAGCCCGCCGGGACCTGCGCCAACGACAATCACTTGCGGTTTTCCCTCTACATTATTATATATAGTACGTTCGTACTCATCTTCTTGCGGCATTTCCTTGATGTATGCCCTTACCTTCAGATTGACGAAGATAGTCCGCTGGCGTGCATCAATACTCCGTTTCAAGATTCGGGTAGCGGTGATGTCACGTAAATTCAGACCTTTTTCTTTAGAAAGATATTCCTTTAATTTCTGTTCGTTTGCTGCGATTTCGGGAAGTATACGGAGTTGGTATTCTTGTGTCATTTAGTTATTATTGATATTGTTTTCGATTATCCAATTAGAAAAACGGGCTATTTATGCATCAGTGTCTTATCCGAATAAAGCCCTGAACGCCTCTTCTACTTTTCTCACCGGTACTAATTCTATCTTCAGTTTTTGGGTATCGATCCCTTGCAAGTTATATTTAGGTAGCAAGAAACGTTTGAAACCTAACTTTTCAGCTTCACCGATACGCTGTTCAATTCGATTCACAGGACGTATCTCTCCCGACAGACCGATTTCTCCCGCCATACAAACTTCCGGTTCAATGGCTGCATCCATATTGGAAGAAAGGATTGCACTGATAACCGGCAGATCGATAGCCGGATCATTCACTTTCAATCCTCCGGCAATATTCAGGAACACATCTTTCTGTGCTAGCTTAAATCCCACCCGCTTTTCGAGAACAGCCAGCAGCATATTCATTCTTCTCAAATCGAAACCGGTTGCCGAACGTTGCGGATTTCCGTAGACTGCAGAGCTTACCAAAGCCTGTGTCTCAATCAAAAACGGGCGAATCCCCTCAATGGCGGAGGCAATGGCTACCCCGCTCATCCCTTCATGATCCTGACTTAGCAAAAGTTCGGAAGGATTACTCACTTGGCGCAACCCATCCTGACGCATTTCATAAATACCTAATTCTGCCGTACTACCGAAACGATTCTTGATACTGCGTAGAATACGATACATATAATGTTGGTCGCCCTCAAATTGAAGAACAGTATCTACGATATGTTCCAGCACTTTAGGTCCTGCAATACTTCCTTCCTTATTAATATGTCCGATCAGCAATACAGGCGTATGTGTTTCTTTCGCAAAACGAAGAATAGACGCCGAACACTCTCTGACTTGCGCTATACTTCCGGGAGACGATTCGATACTTTCGGTGGAAATAGTCTGTATAGAGTCGATAATCACTAAATCGGGATTCGTATTCTTGATATGCACATAAATCTGTTCGAGTGAAGTCTCGCAAACGATCAGGCAATCGCTGGAAGTGTCAGAGAGACGGTCGGCACGAAGTTTCAGCTGTCGTGCACTCTCTTCACCGGATACATAAAGAATCTTCTTTTCCGGCATGTGCAGTACGGTCTGCATGACGAGCGTCGATTTACCGATTCCCGGTTCGCCGCCTATCAGGACAAGAGAACCCTGTACAAGTCCGCCTCCCAATACACGATTCAGTTCATCATCGTGCATATTGATACGTGGCTCGTCGTCTGCCTCTATATCGCTAAGTGCCAGTGGCTTGGGCTTTTGTGTTTCAATGCCCGACACCGGACGGCGGTTAGTGGGTTCTTTCCGTACGATTTCTTCAACATACGTATTCCATTCTCCACACGACGGACATTTACCCACCCATTTGGGTGAATCCTGTCCGCAATTACTGCATACATATACGGTTTTCTCTTTTGCCATCGAAATTCCTTTCTTCTTGTAGGGTACAAAAATAGGGATAATTTATTAGAAATAAGTTATCCCTGCCTAATAGAAATAGGATGAAGCCTACAGAGTTATCTCTCCTGCTATCGAACGGTTCATCCGGTCGCGTACCTCATCCGGGGTATATCCATGTCCCAGTAAGAACATTAATTTAGTGACTGCCGATTCCGTTGTACTGTCATATCCGGAGACAACGCCTGCCTGCAATAACTGGTATCCTGTTTCGTAACGTTCCATTTCTACCATTCCTGCGCTGCATTGTGTTACGTTGACAATCACAATTCCACGTTCACTGGCCTGACAGAGCCGGCGTATAAACCATTCCTTTCGGGGAGCATTCCCCGAACCGTATGTTTCGAGCACAACCGCCTTTAAACCTTCAATCCCCAGAATGGTGGCAATTACATTTTCCTGGATGCCCGGAAAGAGCTTCAGTACCACTACATTGGTATCCAGCAAATAGTGCGGTTTCAATTCCCGTTCTTCACCATTTCCGTGAATTTGTACATTATTATATTTAATATGGATTCCCGCTTCCGCCAATACCGGATAATTGAAAGAACGGAATGCATTGAAGTTTTCTGCATTCATCTTTGTCGTACGGTTCCCCCGCATCAGGTGATTTTCAAAGAAGATGCATACTTCGGGCACCAGTGCCCTTCCTTCCTTGTTTTGTGCAATGGCAATCTCGATACTGGTCATCAGATTTTCCTTTCCGTCCGTGCGGAGTACGCCGATGGGAAGCTGTGAGCCTGTGAGGATAACAGGTTTGTCCAGTCCTTCCAGCATAAAACTTAGTGCGGAAGCGGTATAAGCCATCGTGTCCGTTCCGTGCAGGATGACGAAGCCGTGGTAACGATTGTAGTTGTCATGAATAATGCGTACCAGCTTCCGCCACATATCCGGTTCCATGTCCGACGAATCCATCGGAGGATCAAACTGATAGGTGTCAATTGGAAAATTGAACTTTTGCAGTTCGGGGATATATTTTTGCAGTTGCTCGAAGTTAAAGTTCTCCAGAGCACCTGTCGCGGCATTCTCAATCATACCAATTGTTCCACCGGTGTAGATTAACAATACGGAAGTATTTAATGGGCTCATAAGCTGATTTTGTGCGATTGTTTTCGCAAATATAATAATAGATTTGATAAATAAGTAACAAAATGTCATAAAAGTAAAGGCGAATGACCGGGTAAAGCGCAGGCGAAAGATTCTTTTTATCAGAAAAAAACCGAAAAAAGTGATAGATTGAACGTTTTTATTATT
>DXOJ01000049.1 GCA_019412865.1 Bacteroides sp.
CTGACTGTTAATCAGAGGGTCCTTGGTTCAAGTCCAAGAGGAAGAGCAAAAAAGAAGCCACCTGAATGGGTGGCTTTCTTTTTTTAATATCATTAATAGAACTTTCTTTTAAAGAGAGTTACGTATAATCACTTTCGTCGGGTTACGCTTATATATTATATTTTTATTCAAGATAACAGAAGCCGCAGCCTTCCCCATCATCTCAAAATCTGTAGAAATGACAGTAATACCTCCTTCCAATATTTCTTTTACAGCTGTGTCATTATAAGAAATCAAACCTATTTCCTTACCTAACTCATATCCTTTCTTCTTTGCCAGTTTAATCAAGGATACATCATCCGTATCATATCTACTAAAAGTAATATAAGCATTCCCTTTACGGAAATTTTTCTCTTCTACATTCGATTCTATAGAATATGGCAGTTCACTTTTTACACAATAGTGCAGAAAACCATCAATTACTTGTTGTGCATGAATTGCTTCCGGACGCGCTATCAGAATCAGTTTTTCATATTTTTTCAACCGATCCTGCAACTGTAAAAGACTACAATAGATATCATAGCCATAATCTTGATAAATACAACTATAGTTACCACTCAATCCTTGTTGGTTATAATCTATGATTATTCTTTTTTCAGCCGGAATCAGGTTTAAAACATCTGTCACATCTTCCTTCAAAAAAGTAGCTATAATATAATGCGTATAATTGCCCAAGTTTTCTTTAATGAGTTTCTCAAAAACTTTATAGTTATGATGATGAAAGTAAATGTCAATATCTCCCACATCCTTCAAAGATTTGAAGATAGAACGATAGATCTGTTCACGCATCACATTCATCTTATCCAATAACAGAAATACATGATAAGAATGGTTTATAGAGACCTTCTTTACAAAATACCCTTTTCTATAAATTGCTTCAATTACCCCCATCTCCAACAAGTAATTCAACCCTTTCAGCAAAGTCTCCTTACTCATGCGCAATTGCGTTTGCAGTTGGTTAAGTGAAGGTATTTGATCGCCTATCTGAAGTGTTCCATCTTCAATTAGTGAATTAATATAATCCACTAACTGAAGATACTTCATTCGTGAAGCAGGTTTCTTCTGTTCCGTTATATCAAGATTTTCGTTTTGCATTACGACCAAGATTAAATAAAATTTTAGCAAATATACTTAAATACCATGATAAAGCAAACTATTAGACAGACAAAATCTTGTACCTTCTCCACACTCTCACAAGAACAATATTTTATTCAAAATATATTGAGTTATTCATAACACTTTACTGCAAATAAAGCTGCTGGAATCAGGCCGGAAGGATGTTCCAGAACGATTCTGATCTCATCCGTAACCAACTTCTCTGGAAATATAATCTCATTTATCGATTGATGATTATCATTCTTCTCATAAATCAATTGATTTGTGCCATCATATATTCTATATTTCTCTACACAGAACGGCATTTTATATTCCGGATGTGTCATTTGAACTGTTTCCATAGGCTGATCATAATCTGTATCAAAAAAGAGAGAGAGCTTCCCGACAGAAATAGCAGCATCCCATTTAATTGTCAAAGTCGGATTCGGATCTTTCAATTCTGCCACCCAAGCATTGGGTGATTGAACTGGACGGTCAATACCATTATTAATATTCGAAACAGGAAAAGCATAACAGTCTTTTTCTGTTCGAATAGCGATATTATATCCCTCTGGTCTCCGCTTCGGACACCAGAATTCAAATTCCTCTATTCCAATATCTTCTGGGGGAGTTTGTTTTCCAAAATTGGAAACAGCTTCATTCACCGTATTAAATACAGACAAAATTCCAGTAATCCTTTCTTGAGTATATTGCAACTGCACCAAAGGATTTTTCTTGAAAACAAGAAAAACATATTGCTCCTCCGGCATCACAGTTCCAAAAACTAACTCTAACTGTTGTTTACCTTGATGCAAAGCTAGTATTTTAGTTTCCAGAACCACATCCGGAGTATGATTGAATGCTTTACTGCTAATACGAAGTTCCACTTCCAAAGCTGTTTCTTCAGAAGCACAAAGATCAACTTGCACTTTTCCCAATACATCCCCTTTTTGTAAAGGAATCATTTGAGCTACAGACTCATCCAGCACCTGCATCTCCCCATCCGCCGGAAACCCCTTAAAATGGTACTCACTGGATGCAGTCAAAGTAGCTTTCGTTACCAAATTCTCTTCGTCCCTGATTATCATATCAGGGATATACTGCCCCATTCTTGATAATTTCTTCTGCAATTCAGATACTTTCCCTAAAGAATATACTTCTCTCGGAGAGATGTTTTCTTTCAGACACATCGCCGCAGCCATCGCAACAGCCTGAGCACTGTGTGCAGAAGTAGCCATTACACGGGTTGAACCGAAAGCAACATGCGATACACTAATAATTCTTCCTGCAAGAAAAAGATTCTCAATTCCCCTGCTATAAAGACAACGGTAAGGAATCTGATATACCCCTTTCGCATGCCACTGATTACAAGCAGATTCCTCACCGAACACGCCGGCTGCCGGATGTAAATCAATACTCCATCCGCCATAAGAGACCGCATCTTCATGATGTCTTTGTTCTATGACATCCTGCTGAATCAGCATATAGTCGCCTTCAAACCTTCTGCTCTCCCGTTTTCCGGGAATACAGCCTACCCATTCCAGCGTCATTGTCTCCGCTTCCGGATATTTACCCGAGTTCTTGATATAATCCCACGCTCCATAAATAACCTTCCACAGTTCCCATTTAATTTGTTCCGTATCATGTACCGTATCCAAGTCGCCACCATATTCAACCCACCATAATTTACAACCATGTTCTTTCGCATTGAAACTACGAAATCGGGGAACAGTCTTCGTTACATCCATTGCATAAGAAGGAGCTACATATTTAACCGGCTTGCCAGTATCCTTTGTGTAGAAATATAAACTGTGTCCCAAAAGTTCACCATAATCCTCTGCCGGTGCAAACTTTTCGCCAAACTCCTCTCTGCTTTCAGCCCCCATACGGTAAGGAGCCCCGGAAAGAAAACCGACAACGCCATCACCGGAAGCATCACAAAATAAAGGAGCAGTTATTTCGTACATAGTACTGTTCTGGCTACAAAACCCTCTGACACTTTCTATTTTATGACCGGCACTCTTTTTTACCTCATACACGCAAGTATTCAGCAATAAAGTTATATTTGGTTCGCTTACCACCTTGTCAAGCATGACAGAATCAAAAATGATCGGATTCCCCTCCGAATTACGGAACGTATTTTCCACCATAATTTCATCTATCACACCGCCTTCACGCGCCCAGCGATTATTATTTCCCATATGAGAAGTTGCTCCAAGCATCCACAACCTTATTTCGCTGGAACCATTCCCCCCCAATACCGGACGATCTTGTATAAGTACCACTTTCAGACCTTGGCGAGCCGCGGTTATAGCAGCACAAACCCCTGAAATACCTCCACCTACTATTACAAAATCAGCCTGAAGGACATCCGTGTTAAACATTCTCACACTATTAAACTTATCAAGTACCATCTTCTCGTATCTAATTAATTTTACTTCTATTTTAGCTCTAAACCTACTTTTCTATCTGTATCACCTTACGCAACCGGATGTCGTCAGACGCACTTCCTACAAGCACTTCGTAACTTCCCACATCATAATCAAAATCTTTCAATTCCGTCTTATAATAAGAAAAAGCATCCTTATCCAACGTTATTTCTATTTCTTGTACGGTATTTTTCCTAATAAAATGCTTGGCAAACCCTTTAAGCTCCTTATAAGGTCTTTCAACCTTCGGGTTTATAGGTCGAATATATACCTGTGCTGTTTCTGCTCCGTCATGCTTCCCTGTATTTTTTACAGTAAACCGAATCTTAACCACCAAGTCTCTGCCTTTTTCCCTATCTATACGTAAGTCAGAGTATTTAAACGTGGTATAAGACATTCCATAGCCGAATGCAAATTGAGGTTTCGTTTCACTGACATCATAATGCCTATACCCCATAAAAAGTCCCTCTTTATATTCTACCCGCTTATCACCATCCACATCGTAATAATATGGATAGGCCGGATTATCTTCCCATTTCTTTTCAAAAGAGATAGGTAGTTTCCCACTGGGGTTTACCTTCCCAAACAGAATTTCAGCAACAGCCGTTCCACCCTCCTGACCGGCATACCACAAATGTAACAAAGAAGGAACTTTATCTATCCATTTTGACATATCCACATTTCCACCCGCATTCAGCAACACAACCGTATTGGGATTGGCAGCCGTAATACACTGTACTAAACTATCCTGATATTCGGGCAACTCGAAAGGACGATCATTACTTTCACGTTCACTACTTTCATTAAATCCAATGTTCACAATAGCCACATCAGATTTCCTGGCAATCTCTACAGCCTCATCAAAAAGCAATCTATCCTCTCTCCATCCAAAAGAAATATCAACAGGATGCACATTAGCAAAATATTCAAGGACAACAGGATATTCCTTCCCGGCCTCCAACGCCAATACAGTCTCACGAGTCGTTATTCCTTGGTCTCTCCACTCATTAATCAGCATTTCCGTACCAATCTTCAAGCGGAACCCATCGAATCCTCTGACTATGAACCGGTAATTAGCAGTCTTCTCCGGACGTACGACTCCACTCCATCGCATGGAACAGTGGTCATACGGAATACCTTTGTTTTCGGCAGCAATATGCCAGCCGTTACCTATATTAACAATCGTATCTATCACAGTTCTTGCCGGCGCTCCCTTTAAACGAATATTATCAAAGTATTCAGCTTTAAGTCCTTTAATCCGACTCCCCGCTTCTGTGTAAAAAATTGCATTAACAACTGTTTCTGTCAAGGTAGGTACTCCGGGTGCATACGAAATCTGAAGATCCTGTCCGACATTCTTTAACCCATCCAATACTGAAACAGAATGAAACGGAAATGTATAAGAACTTCCACCTCCCGATATATAAGAGTTTGCATTAGGACCAATCACAGCAACTGACTTCACTTTTGAAGGATTCAATGGAAGTAGATCATTCTCATTCTTCAATAATACAATACCTTCTCTAGCCAACTCCAATGCCACTTTTGCCGCTTCCGGATTATTGTATGGAATAGAGCTATCCAACTGTTCATTATCAAAAAAACCGAACCGAAACATTATCCTCAGAATTCTCTTCACTTTCTCGTCAATAGTCGCTTCCTTCACTTTTCCAGCTTTTATCGCAGGCATCAGATTCTCCTTATTCATCCATTTGGCACGCGGCATTTCCAAATCCAAACCACCATTAGCAGCCTCCACAGCGTCATAAGTAGCCGACCAGTCACTCATAACAATTCCATCAAATCCCCATTGTTTTCTCAACACCTGATTATTCAAATAATCATTCTGCGTGGCATGTACTCCATTCACCGGATTATAGCTATCCATAACGGCACCCGCACCAGCTTCCTGAATGGCGGCTCTATAGACAGGCAGATATATTTCATGCAACACACGCTCATCAATATCACTGCTTACATTGTTCCTGTCCCACTCCTGATTGTTCGCAGCATAATGTTTCAGAGTAGCCACCACTTTCTGATCCTGCAATCCTTTTACGTAACCTATAGCTACCTGAGAGTTCAAATATGGATCTTCCGTGAAATACTCAAAATTTCTTCCGCACAAAGGAGAACGAACGATATTCACACCCGGTCCCAATAATATATGTACACCACGTGCTTTAGAATCTCTCCCCAATTGCTTTCCCAATTCATACACCAGCTCTCTGTTCCAGGTCGAAGCAGTCAGTACCCCTGCCGGATAAGCTGTCGATTTTCCATCTTTATGCGTACCGACAGGACCATCCGTCAACTTTATCTCGGGCACGCCCAAACGTTCGATTCCCCTTATATAAAAGCCTTTATATCCTCCTATATAATCTAATTTTTCTTCCAATGTCATGCGGTGGAGCAAATCATTCGTCCTGTCCTCCACAGGAGCTGTTTTATCTTTATATATCTGAGCAAAGCCGCCCATAGAAAAACAACTCAAAATCCCAGCGATCATTAAATGCTTCATCATTCTATTCTACTATTTGTTATTTAATATACTTGGAGATAACCTCTTTCCACACTGCATAACCTTCAGCCGTCAGATGTAACCCATCCTCCCGATAATGTTCCGGAAATAATTCCCCTTTTGGTGTAAACATCGGATTATATACATCTGCGTAAGCAGTATTCATTTGTTGCTCTACAAACTCTTTTATCAACGCATTTGTCTGCTCGATCCTCTCTTTGTCCTTCAATCTCCGCACAGACGGTTTGATAGAAATAAAGATAATTTCCGCTTCCGGTTTTTCTTTCCGGAGAATAAAGAACAATCTCTTAATCTGCTCCAATATTTCATCCGGAGTCCATTGGTAACCAATATCATTATCTCCTTCGTAAACAAAAATCTGTTTAGGATGATAAGGGCTTATCAAGCGGTCTTTGTAATTAATCAAATCTATTGTTTTCGTGCCGGAAACTCCCCGGTTAAGAACCGGCTTCCCGGGAAAATCATCTGCCAAAGTTTTCCAATTCTCCATCGTCGAACTACCCACAAAAAGAATCAAATCTTTTGCCGGAGGATTGATGGAATCCGCCTTTTCATAACGCTTCATTTTCTGTTCCCACTTCAGTTGTTGTGGCAGTTTAGGCACTCCCTTTATGCGTTCGCATGGAATCGGTTTTCCACGTAAGAGTATCCTTCCTAAATAAATTGTAGACTGATCATACTTTTCAGGATGAGCTGTTATATCCTCCCATTGTTTATTACCGAGTATTTTTTTCTTGTCAGCTTTCTCAGAAGAGACTCGAATAGTTACTTGATGAATACCTTTTTTCAACTTTATCACATCATACTGCCCCCGATAACGATTGTTACACCAAGAATTAAAACGATTCAAAGTATAATTCCCGATACGATCATTCGCCTCATATAGATGAAAACCTTTAGTACTAATCTCTTTCAATCGAACAAATTTTCCATCAATCAGAACTTCCACTTGCCCTACTTCTGGACCGCCAATATCAAATAAGCCTATCATATCTCCTTCAAAGCCAAAAGAAAATGATGACCCTTCCTTACTACTAGTCATCACTGTATCGAACCAGCCAGAAAACTTCTTTAAAGAAGGGGTCACTGATGTATTAATCTCTTTCCATGAATTATCACAAGAAGCAATCTGTGAAGGGATATACATTTCGGCTTCTTCCCACTCCGAACCGAAAAGCGGTTCAGGAAGCATATGTACCTGCGAAGCACTATTTTCTTTTCGTATTTTCTCCAGTCCTCGTGCAATCGCGGAAGCATATAAGTTCCCTCCATCAGTGATAGGGTGTACCCCGTCATTAGAGAATAAAATTTTCCCAACGGCAACTTCTTTGGTCCCTTTCCAAAGTAGCTTACCAGCCTTTTCAAGTGCTGCCGCCTCCATGCCTAAATGAATAGAAGGGAGTTGGTAATACGTTGCAATATCTTCCAATCTTTTAATCACTTGTGGAACATCCCCTTTCTGATAGACAGTAGCCTGATTCGTATAAATCGTATAAATCAAACAAATATCCGTATGAGGATTCTCTTTTATAATCTTTCGGATCATTCCCTCCATTCCGTCAGGATAACCACCATTTACGGCAAATTCAATAAAAATAAGATCCGGTTTGTACTGTAATACTTGTTCCCGAATCCGGAAAGCACCCAAATCCGTACCCGTACCAGACACTCCGGCATTAATCCATTTAAAACAGGTATTAGAAAAAGTATTTTCCATGTATCGGGTAGTTTGCAAACGATAGCAATAATCTCCTTGCGTTATGCTACCACCAATAAAAGCAACCGTAATTTCCTGCTCTTTCTTTATTTTTGAGTAAAAGTTAGGAAGCCCCTTTCTTACCGTACATTCTTTCTCATCATAATAATTTCCGAGTTGTATCAATGGAATTTCCTTATCTGCCGTTGTATACACCAAAGGAGAGGCCCCTGCCTGCGAAGCAGCAATCTTATCCAAATCAGCGCGACTTTGTCCATAAACGCAGGGAAATACCGTCATTAATACCATTCCTGCAATAATAGTCCCTAATTGTCGTATCTGTATCATTTTCATTTTGAATTAAGTATGATTTCCTCCGTTTTATCTACCTGTCCTTTCGAACTCACCGTTACTTTGACAATGGCTTTTTCGTCCATTCCCAATTTATAGAAACTCCATTCAAAGGGATAAGAAGAAACAGTACAAGATTGTCCATTACACACCACCGATACCGACATTTCTTTTTCCTTAGCCGGCGCAGTTTCAGCAAACCCATATACTGAATCCCATCCGAATGGAGAACGGATACGGAATAAGAACACCTTACCGAAAGGTTCTCCCATATCAACCACTTTTATTCCATTTTTCAATACAGGGTAACGATTCTCCTTGCGAGTTTCAGCTAAAGGAAACGCCAAAGCCCTGAAACCTTTCCCCGAAACAGATACCTTAATCGCATTTCCAACCCGGTTTACTTTTGCTGTCTTCCCTTTCTCCGTATATTGTACAATATCACCTTGACCAACCAATTCGGCAACCTTGTCCAAGCGAATAGTAAGTGATTCTTCTTGTTTAGATTCACCGGATAAAATCACCCAAAAATACTTATCGGAAACCGCAGTCAGATAGTTTACTGTCGGATTATCTATCTGAATCAACCCTTTCTTTATCCAAAGCTTTGCCTTGCTGTCTCCAAATATTTTCCCCTTCTCATTCCCGTAGATACGGTTCGTAAACCATACAAAGCCTTCCTGCTTGCAGAATGGAAAGTTAATATTCCCATTAGAACGTTCTATAGCTTCAGACACCAGGTAATCCCACGTAAATGCCAAATGGGGCGGAATATGGTGATAATAGATAGAGCTTACATCCGGACCCTTATAAGGAAAGTCTGGTGACAGAGTAATATCTGTATATCCTGTAGCATAATATCCCGGATAATTTGTAAACCGCCCAATTACTCCATTCCGGGCATAAGTCTCGTAAATAGGCTTACGAGTATATTGATAGAGACGAAGCAGATGAGGAGCCCAGTTACTCATAAAGACCGGACGCACTTGCTTTCCCTTTGTCCGCAGGAAATAAGTGGAAGGCTGTTCAAAACCTAGTCCGACCGGTGAAACAAGCCATTCCGGCACTTGCTTCTCTTGCGCATCGTTCGCCACGCGGGGGAATCCCAGACGATATTTCTCTTTTCCTTTCCACCACAGGTTTGTATTCCCATCAAAACGGTTTCCCGGATGAATCGTTTGTAAATCCTCTGTAACGGTAGGGAAAGATCTGATTCCCGCGATGGTATTAGAAGCTCCATATTGAGCCGCTTTCAAATATTTCTCTTCTTTTGTCAACTCATACAAGTCAATCAAGTCCCACCACGGAGCATACACATTCGTATTATAAAAAGACATCAATCCCACCGGTTGGGATGAGTTCTTATATATCTGCAAATCTATATACCGGTCGGCTGTAGAAGTAGCAAACCGTTTCCATTTCTCGTCTCCTGTCAAATTATAAGCGGAGATAGCCTGCACCCAAGAGAGAACTTGTGTAGAATATCCCTTTGTTTTTCTCAATGTATCCCCCGGCAAAGCAATAGAAACCAGCCACGGATTCAACCCTCCTAACAGACGATGTAAACCTTCATAATAAGAAGTATTGAACTGGGAATTAAAAGGATTGAGCCGAAGCGTCTCAAGCGTCTTGTTGTATCCGCTTGGAACCAGGTCTGTAGCCCATCTGTATCCACTCCGAGACAATGTATATTCTATTGTTGGCAAAGAGCGTGACAGATAAAACTCCTCGTCTTCCGAGAGGACAGACGCTGCGATAATTGCCAAAGGAGCAGCATGTACTACCGTCGGAGCCGTTTCCGGATCCCCTTCAATATCATAGAATCCTTTAAGATGGGCATCCCATCCGCCATACTCTTCATTACGCATCAAATCCAGAATATTAAACATTGCCTCAGTCAGTGATACCTCTTTTTGCTTCCTGTAATCTTTTACCTTATATACTTGATCCGAAATATATTCTATCACCTCATTCCAACCTGCCGGAAGTATGCCTACCACAAACTTACGTTCAATCACCTGTCCTGCCTTCACATGAGAATCCTTCATCCCCATAACAGGAGCAAAAGCTACCGGCTGAACCACATTCTGCTCATTCTTGACGGAAAATCCCATCGGAGAAAAATCTACACTTCCCCATTCTTGCGGGAAAGTACTATCATCCCCACATATAAACGATGACATTACTCCACCCAAAGGAGTAGCAGATTCTGCAATAGCTAACGGCTGTTGCATCATTGAAGAAAGCATCATCACCGGATGTGAAGAAACTCGTTTATACTGAAACATCGGCGAAAGAAGTATATTACTCATATTCGGTTGGGGCACAGGCTGAAAAGCTGAAAGCCCCATACTATACATTCCATCAGTAGCCGGACGACAAGATAATCTCACCTCAACATGATTGCCTTTGGCAGGCAGCGTCCAGTAACCAGTGATAGAAGATCCATTCTTCGTAATGTATTGTACTTCAATACTGTTATTGTCCTTGTTCACAGCTTTCACCGGAATAGCTTCACTGAGCACTCCCGCAACATAAGGATTCAAATAATCCTCGTCAGACTGTACCGTGTATTCTTTTCCACCAACAGTAAATGAACTTTTTGACACCGCATTCTTCCAGGAAGGAAAGAATTTATCATTATCTACCGGACTTTGCTCCGCAGTAATAAGAAATACCTTATGGTCTTCCATAGTAGACAAGAAACGGCGCCAGGTTCCTTTCACCTTAATTTCTGTCCGGCAGGCAATCGCCTGGTTGTTTGCTCCAGCTTTTACAAAACTCACCCGAATATTCGGATTCTCTATATTAGCCACCACCTCTGCATCGGGCGATAATAAAAGCGGAGTAGACACATTATCAAAACCCGAACCTTTCGTCTCTATTTTAACGGGATTTTTTCTCCATTTGCCCACTTCTTTTCTATCCATCTCATTGGGGTTGATAGAGTGATCTTTTACCAATAGGATTGCGTCACATCGGCCGAAATTCCTCTTCGTATCATGCAATCGCAATAATACCTGTTTTTTTGCCAACTGCACACAGCCTGCATTTTCCCAATAGAATCCGACTTTTCCATGTTTTCCAGATTCTTTCATTGGTTTCTCATCCACACTTAAACGGAATAAGCGTGTCCCCGGCAGTTTATCATAATCCGCTGACCTCACCCATACATTATAGTCTCCTTCTTCCATTATATTGACGACCGTAAGCGCATCAAACTGTTCATCAAGACTTCCGCCACCGTTCAAACGGAGCATTGCACTCCCCATGCAATCTGCCGATCTATCTGTTGACCATTTTCCTTTGAACTGAAAAGCCTCAGCTTCAATCAAATATTTATCTTTTTGCGCATATATATTCAATCCTCCAACCACCAAAAAAAGGGTGCAAACAAGATTCTTTACTATCCAGTGATTTATGCTCATATCCTATTTATATTTAATCTTTAAAACCGTCAAGCCATATGCATCAATCGTTACATTCCAATTCTCCACTCCATCTACAAGTGTAGAATGACCTTGATTATTCAAGCTAGCAACGTTCTTCACCCGGATTTTCTTTCCAGAGAACAAACATTTCGTATCCATTTCAATCAGAGAAGTCTGCTTTTCATCATCATTATTCAGCAAGATAAGGAAAACTGTTTTCTCCTTCTCGTTCAAAGCAGCCATATATTCTATATAAGGATTATCCAGTTTAAATAATCCCGGGCGCATTATCAAATCGGCTTTCGTACCAAATACCATACCAGACGTAAAACCATAAGTTAGATGGGGGCCCACTTTAGGAGTAATGAATCCACCCGGATAAGTTATCCCGCCATTTGAACGGAGAGATATTTCAGACAATAAATAGTCGGTAATCCATCCCACCTGCCACCAAGCATGATGTGGATAAGGTCCGGCTCCATTATTCATCGAGTCCCAATAATAGGAAGCGACTCCCGTTTTAAAATCCACAAATGCATCTCTTCCTATGGCAGCCGCACGTGCCATATTCAAAAATAATGAATCTTTTGTCAGCCTATACATCCGTACGAACATTCCGGCATGGCTAGCCAATAATATTGGTCCGCGATGATTGGCAGAACCAGCTACTCCACCATGCTCAAAACTCAATCCCACCTGACTGATCTCCCAATCTTTTCGTTCTATCCCTTTCACTTGTTTTACTACTGACGTCGGTATAGGATGCGTATAAACCGATGCCGTATAAATCTTAGCAGTTGATATAGCAGCTTCCTTATACTTTTCGTTTTTCGTCACATTATACAGTTCCAATAAGGCTTGTGCACTTTGGGCTGTGGCGAAATCCGGAACAAAACGAGTATCACCGCAAACGCCTAGGAAATGTCCTTTCTTTACAGCGTTCTCCACATACCAATCCGCTCCTTGTATAGCTGCCTGCAGATATTTCTTATCTTTCAATATCTCGTAAGCAATCAATAATCCATAAAACGTTGGTCGTAAATCTGTAATATCAGTAAAAGTAGGCTTTAATGTCTTATTCTCATAAGCTACTTCCCATTGTCCGTTGGGCTTCATCCATTCCAACAAACGGTCGGCAGCCAGTTTGACATGCTGTTTTAATTCCTTCTGCTGCGGTTCAAAAAGCAGAATATTACCCATATCCATCAACATATAATAAGTGGTTGCAATGGGTTCCGTATAAGGTCCCCACTCTTCGGTAAACCGTTTACTTTTATACAAATAATACTGTCCGGCAGAGGAACCACAAAGGAAATCTTCCTCCGCATGTTGTTGCATCAATTTAAAGTTCAACGCATTCGGCAGTCTTTTCTGTGTCAAGCGAGGATCATCCGTCAACTTTGCCAACATCCACATAGCTCCATAATCGGAGTTTTTCATGGCATCTTTTTCTGAATCATACACACCACCC
Source organism: Bacteroides sp. (assembly GCA_019412865.1). Classification (GTDB taxonomy): domain Bacteria; phylum Bacteroidota; class Bacteroidia; order Bacteroidales; family Bacteroidaceae; genus Bacteroides. The sequence goes on from DXOJ01000049.1 coordinate 13,055, forward strand.
AGATAGTCTTGTGCTCCAATTGTTACTCCCTTATATACAAGGTTATGCCATTTGGAAGTGCTGTCATTAGTAAGATATGCGTGCATATCATAAAGTCTTTGTGTCAATGAATATTTTGTCTGTTTCAACCTTAGAAAATCAGTGAAACGATAAATATCATTAATCGTATGTTTCAATACAGCATACCAATCTGCTTTCTGAATAGTATAACGGAAAGAGAAAGAAAGACTGTCCCCTACATTCATCAATGAATTCTTCTCTCCCAACACAGGATGATAAAGTGTAGGCGAGAATTCCCCTTCCCGGTTCATAACCGACAATCCGAGTTGCCATTCCGCATGCATCTTTTTATCCTTCGGCCAAGGATCTCTGCCAGTACCAGGTTCCGCTGTTACAGCAATAGTCACACCCTTTCTATCCGTTATCAGTGAGGATAATGTAGAAGCAGTACGTTCTCTTGCCACTACCGGTATGTCGGGGATTCCCTGACCATAGCCATACGCTTGTACAAAGTCTGTATTTATAGCATTCCCCTGAAATATTCCGGGAACGGTAGCCCATTGGAAATTATATTTATCTATTGAAACCAGCGAAGGGGTTGCCAAAGAATAATAACCTGTCTTCTTGGAATGCAATATAAAATCAACTTTTATATCATTCTGATGAAGAGAATCCATACACCATTTTTCCGTAATCCGCATCGTCTCATTTTCGTATCGGAAACAGATTTCTGTATCAGAAACACGTTTCACTGCCGAAGGATAAAAAACTATATTCTCTCCTGCTTTATTCATGGCAACAGCATTTGTGTTCTGTTGCCATGAAGGTATAATATAACGATATTGCGGAGCCGGGAAAAGAATCTCTTTTCCCGTATTATCATATAGTGCCTGTGGTGCCGTTTCCGGTTTTGAGGAAGCATATAAAACATTATGCTGATACTTAGCTATTTCCATTATCTCCCAACCATTCGTTCCCTTCACTTTCAACGTTTCTAATGTATATCCACCAACGCCCTTTTTCCATCCAAGTTCAAGTTGCTCATTAGTCAATCGCACAACGGACAATTCCTGGGCTGATAAAGCGATAGATAAGCTTAAAACTACGACTACAGAAAAATAGTTAATGAAATTCTTTGGCATCCCTTTCATTTTTATCAGTTATTCTTTTACTTCAATATTTAATTTCACTTGCGAATAATTACTTCCATCATACCAGTCAAATACAACCTTATAAACACCGGGAGTATTGTAAGTGTAGGTATAATCTTTGGAAGTAACACTATTTAAAGAGACTCCTTTATCGGGAGTACCTTTTCTGATATAAACAGGTTTGGAGATAACCCAATCGTCATTAGTTGGCTTATTAGTACCTCCTATTAACACTAGCTGTTGAAGAGTTACATTCCAATTTCGGTTCGGATTTAAACAGTCAACGGCTGTCCACCAATCTTTCGTAGACATCTTCGCTAAATTACTCCTAAAACCTTCCGGAGAAATCAAGTCCATTTCGAACGTTCTGACAATCCAATCATTCCGTTTCTCTACAGCTTCCTCTTCATCTTTATGATGAAAAGCCACAAATATCCGGGCATTAGGATCATCACCAGCAGCTTCTTTCAGACTAACTTCACCTGAAGGCGTTTTATCTGCTCCTGTCGAGAAAGCAAATTTATCTGACAAATCAACCCACGTAGCAGCTTCTACATGTCCCTTTTCGTACACACCATCAAAATCTGTTGATATTTTAAACTTTAAAAGTTGATCCACATCATAACGCACCCATGTCGAAAAATTCACCACGATGTCATTATCCGCATAAAACCTTTCTCTGAAATCAAAGTTATGTCCACTTTCTCCGGAATAGAAAACTACATTGCTGGCATTATTACCTGTCAAACTAAACGTTATAGGCTCTCCTACCTTACATTCCACTTTATCCGGCAAGACACTCAACGAAGCAGGAATCTCTTCTTCTACTTTACCTTGCACCTCCACAGTAAGCTTCGTCAATGCATGATCATTGCCATTATACCAGTCGGATGTGGTTTCGAATACAACCTCATAGATTCCCGGTTTAGTATATACGTACTTATACTCATCCATCGTGGTACTGATATTCTTCAACGCAACGCCCGTATCCGGAGTTGTTTTTCGGACATCAAAAGCCTGCGAAATAACCCAGTCTACATTCTTCGGCTGATTAGCTCCACCATCAATTAATATCTGGCTGGTAGAAGCAACATTCCATGTCACTGCTGGATTTTCAAAATCAACCACCTTCCAGCCCATAGTAGACATCGTAGCCAAATTGCTTCGTACCCCTTCGGCAGAAACGCAGTCAAGTGTGATGGAACGAATAATCCAGTTGTTCTGCCGTGCTTTCTGTTCATCTTCATAACGGAATGCAACAAATAACTTTGCATCCTCTTCCGCACCGACATACTCTTTCAAATTTACCTCCCCGGAAGGAGTCTGATCATCCCCTACTGAAAAACGGAACTTATCAGACAAGTCAATCCATGTAGCTGCTTCCACATTCTCCTTGTCATAGATTCCACTAAAATCAGAAGAGACTAAGAATTTCAGATTATGATAAATATCTCCATAACGCACCCAAGAATTGAATTTGACCAACAGGTCACCATCCGCATGATATCTTTCTTTATAAGCATAATTATGCCCTACCTCTCCCGAATAGAACACTATATTATCCGGATTTCCGTTCAACTTGAAAGTTACAGGTTCGCCCACCTGATAGACTTGTTTATCCAGCGCCACGTTCAGTTCCACACTTGGAGCCTCATCTTCCATGCAGGAAACCAGCCCCACAAGTAACAAACCGCAATATCTTATTATATTTTTCATGTTCGATTATTTTAAAAAGATAAAAAATCAATTACCAACCCTCATTCTGCGTCATTAGCTTGTTGACGGTAATCTCCGTATTCGGAATCGGGAAGAGAACATTACGGTCCGTTATATTCTGCCCTACTCTACTTGCATATTTGAATTCCGACGGAGCAGTCGTTGAAATTTCCGTACCAAAAGCCTTCATTGTAGCCACATATTCTCCCCAACGAAGCAGATCGAGTTTACGCATCCCCTCAAAGCAAAGTTCCCTAAACCGTTCTTTTTTTACTTCTTCCAAGAAATCCGTCTTAGCCAAATCTGCGGGAAGGTCCACTGTCGCATCAACAGTATGAATCGGCTTCCCATAAGCTCTTCTTCTCACCTGGTTGATTGCGTCGTACGCTTCGTCGGTAGGACCGTTAACTTCATTCTCTGCCTCTGCTTTCATCAGCAGGACATCACTGTAGCGGACAACAGGAAAATTTGTGGAATTAAAGAGACGTGCTTTTTGTCCTATTTCGTACTCTCTTCTCCATTTACCTGGGTTACGATTATATATCTGAGTAGCCGAGAACATTACTTTCTTAGTTACCTGAACCACTTCCACCTCCTGTGTTTCCTCATTGACCTTTGTTTCTTCCACTACATTATAGTAATAAGGAGCTACATTCCAGTCCTTACGCAAATCACCTTCTCCATATGAATCATAAAGTCTTTTAGAAGCCTTCATCGGACCTCCTGAGTAGCCTATTGATTCATCACGGCACAAAATGCCATTCTCCACTCCTACGGAGCCGGCCAAATCTACCGTACCAATTTTGTTACCATACATGCCTATTTCCCAGATACACTCCTTGCTTTCATTAATATCTTGCGAATGATTAATAAAGATTTGTTTATAATCGGGGTTCAACTCATGCTTCGTAGAAGCAATCACCTTGTTGGCATATTCCAAAGCATCCGCATAGCGCGTCTCGTCTTTCAGAGGTTCACCCGCCATTTTAAGAAATACTCTTGCCAAAATAGCCTGAACCCCCGTTTTGGAAATTCGTTCGTTATAGCCAAGTGCATCAATATCCAATACCAGTTTTTCCGCCTCTTGCATATCCTTTACAATCTGTTTGTAAATATCCGTCAATGGCGATTTCGCCAAATAGTTATCATTGGCAGACATTGTCGGAGCAAGTTTCAAAGGTACTTCACCAAAGAAAGAGGTCAGCAAATAATAGTAATATCCTCTCAAGAAAAGAGCCTCTCCCTTTGCTGCTTTCATCATGTCGGTATCCAATTCTTTACCTTCAACACTATACAACAGAAGATTGGCTCTGTTCACTCCTTCATACAACACTTCCCAGAAACGTCCGACATCCAGATCAGCGGCGTCCATTACGCCTGCACGGATATTAGTGTTATTAAAATTATTAGTATAAAAAGACTCGTCACTCAGTACAAATAAGCTAAAAAGTCCCTTACTGTACATTCTTCCGTTTGTGTCAATCAGACGATTATACACTCCGTTCAACGCCTGTAACAGTTCGCTTTCCGTATTATAATAATAATCAGGAGAAACAAAATCAGGTTCCTTATCAAGTATGTTCGAGCAGGAAGTTCCTAACAGACATACAGTCATCCATAACAATATATTATGCTTCATATATACGATTTGATTTTAAAGGTTTAAAAAGAAATATCAACTCCTAGTGTTAAAGTTCTCGGCCTTGGATAAGGAGACCAATCGAAAGAGGGCGTCAACGCTGTAGGGCGAGTAGAAACTTCCGGGTCCGGTCCTGAATATCTAGTCCATGTAATCAAGTTCTGCGCAGAAGCATATACTCTCAATGACTTAATATTTATCTTTTTCAGCCATGCGTTCGGCAATCTATATCCTAATGATACCGTTTTCAAACGCAAGAAAGAACCGTCTTCAATAGTACGCGACGAATAAACAGCCGGTCCTTGCCCACCTATCCGGTAGAGTTCGTTTGTCTGGTTATCGGGAGTCCAACGGTTGGCAAACGAAGCAAACATATTGAGTGAGGTACGAGCATTCGGATCACCACCTTCAAACTCAATACGGTTGGCATTCAGCACATCACCGCCATAGCTCCATTGAAAGAATACGTTTAAGTCAAAATTCTTGTACTGAAAGTTATTACCAAATCCGCCGATATGCTTTGGATTCGGATTACCGATAATAGTCAGGTCATAGTCATTCACCACTCCATCGCGATTAATGTCCTTGAATTTGATATCTCCCGGCTGAATTTTCTCACGTGCATTTCCATTATTGGGAACACCGTCTTTCAATATATAAGATTCCCCTACCTTATCGAAATCTGTGTACTGATAAACTCCATCAAAAATATGTCCGTAGAACATAGCAATCGGATGTCCCGGAATGGCAATATAAGGATAAGCATTGTTGAAATTACCCCAGTTCACACGGCTTGCCAAACTCGGTTCATCATCGTTCAATGACAAGACTTTGTTGCGATTGAATGATATATTGAAGCTGGAAGTCCATGAGAACTCTTTCGTTTGTATATTTTTAGTGTCAATGGTCAGCTCAAGTCCCGAATTGGAAACCGATCCTACATTTCTATAAGCAGACAAAAATCCCATACTAGGTGCCAATGTAGCATTCAACAGCAGGTCTTTCGTTTTCTTATAGTAATAATCTGCCGTCAACGAAATCCGATTATCCCAAAACGACATATCCAATCCAATATTAGTCTGTACGGTAGTCTCCCATTTTAGTTTAGGATTCCCCAACGTTTTCGGCACTACCCCTTTACCCGGTGTATTATCTGTACTGTACCCAGAGTCTGCCGTTATCTGTAAGGCTGTCAGTGCAGCATAGTCCGTCACACGATTGTTACCTGTCGTACCGATACCTGCCCTCAGCTTACCACTACTAATCCATTTTACATTTTTCACGAATTTCTCTTCACCAAATCCCCAAGCAGCGGAGGCAGACGGGAAATAAGCCCAACGGTTATCTTTTGGGAACTTCGACGAACCGTCGGCACGGAATGAAACGGTCAACAGATATTTGGACTTATAATTATAATCCGCTCTTCCTAAATAAGAAACCAAGCCGTTGGCTGTCTTGCTGATAGTGGCGGACGTCAGCTCACCCTCATCCAGTCCGGCGATCCCCAACGCCTCATTAGGAACATTGATTGCTCTGATTTCATCAATAAATGTACTATTATCCTGCACAGTGAAACCGCCCAACACTTTCAGACGATGTCCCTTCTTCAAAGGAACATCATATGTCAACGTATTTTCGTTCAACAGGCTAGTTCGCTCCGTGTTGGTTATCCAACCATTCACCTTGTTATTGGTATGACGATGTCCCCCTCGAGAGTTAGAGTTGAAAAAGACTTCTTTCCGTTGATGTATCTTATTATATCCACCAGTAATCTTGAGAGTCAGGTTTTTTAAAATTTTATACTCAAAATAAGCGTTACCGATGAAATTGTAAGTAAACAATGGGTTATACTCATTCTCGGCTGCCATCAGAGGGTTGATACGAAGATCAGTAGTCGGATCGGTTGTCTCATCATACAAGTCATTCAGCAAATCACCGTCATTGACACCTGCCACTGGACGGTACCCCCACAACGCATACATCAAACTTGCCGTCGGACTAGTCTGCGATTCAGATACAATGGTACCATATTTCTTCGAATACGTATAATTAGCATTAATACCTACTTTTATTTTCTTAGTGATTGTCTGATCCAATACAAAACGACCTTGATATTTTTTGTAACCGCTGTTCAACATAATACCTTGCTGATCCACCAATGAACCGGAAACAGAGTATCTCGTCTTTTCAGTACCACCCCTGACAGCTATATTGTGGCTATGCACCAAAGCATCCCTATACACCTTGTCCTGCCAGTTAATACCTTCGATATTCCGATAATCTTCCAATGTCCTTTCGCCAGCCAAGTAGCGCTTACTGTAAACGTTGTAATCTGCTTCCAACTGATAACGCACAAATTCATAAGGGTCAAGCATTTCCTGCTTCTTGATAATCTGTTGTACACCTACCCAGCCACTATATGTCACGGTAGGCGAACTAACTTTTCCTTTCTTTGTAGTTACCAAAATTACCCCGTTCGCACCTCTCGCACCATAGATAGCCGTAGCCGACGCATCTTTCAATATTTCAATAGACTCGATTTCTTCGGGGTTCAGCATATTCCCCACTGCCATTTCCAGTGGAAAGCCATCCACTACATATAATGGGGAATTATCCTGAGTTACCGAATTATTACCACGGATAACAATCTGCAAGTCACTACCCGGCTGTCCGTCGGAGGAAGTTACCTGTACACCTGCTACACGACCTGCAAGACTTTCTTCAAAGTTAAAAACCGGTGCTTTACGCATATCTTGCACATTCGCCTTTGCAATAGCTCCTGTCAAATCCTTACGAAGTCCGGAACCATACGCAGTAATCACCACTTCATCTAACAATTCTGAAACGGCACGCAAACGAATAGTCAGCTTCTTTCCATCCTCTACCATTACTGCCTGTTTTTCGTACCCAATAAAAGAAATCTCTAATTTTGTATTATCTCCATCTACCCGGATAGAAAAATTCCCATCCAAATCACTGATAGTACCCACACTTTTCCCAGCAACTGCCACAGAAGCCCCAATAATAGGTTCTCCTGTTTCAAAATCAATCACCGAGCCAACTACCGTTCGCGTTTTTGCCTGTTGGGCAATCGCTACACTGTTCATTTTTGAAACATCTTCTGCTGAATGTACTACAGAAGAAAAGGAAATAGATAAATACACAAGACTACAGCATCTAATGTACCACTTCGCTTTTGAAATAACTGCGTTCTTCATGGTGCAATACTTAATTTCTCGTTAACAATTTAAATGGTATATCTAAGTTTTCAATCTTAGCAGCTGGTCTATTCTGGTCTGCTAGGTCTTGCAAACATAGCGATTATTTATTAAACTCCAAATAAATTTAAAGAAAAAAACATAATCACTCTTTCAGAGCTCACTAGAAAGCCCATAAACAAAGGAAAGTGTATTTTTATTTATTTTCAGAAACAAGAAAAAGAAAAACGGAACATACCTCTTTAATATAAAAAGGCTATGTCCTGCAAATAATTCGATCTGAAAAAACGAGGTTTCAACTCGTCCTTCTAAGAGAAGATTCCCTGATATTTAATTTTGCATCCAGAATAATCGACTTCGACAGCATTTTATCCTCATTATTGACATTATGCTTGATTTGCTCCAATAATAATTGTGCAGCATTCCGCCCCATTTCAAAAGTAGGTTGTTCCACACTAGTCAGATTAGGTTCCACAATAAACGCTTCCTTAGATTCGGAAAAACCAACTACTGCCATATCCTCCGGAATTCTAATCTTGTTTTTCTGAAGAGTTTTCATCGCTCCTATCGCCACCGGATCGTTCACTGCAAAAATTCCATCTGGCATTTTTTCCATTTCAAGAATCTGATGAGCCGCCATGATTCCTTTCTCCATCATTATTCCGCAGTCGATAATCAAAGACTCTTCAACCAGCAAGCCATACTTTCGCAAGGCATCCATATATCCATTTTTGCGTTTCTGCGCGATAAGCAAATCTTCAGAACCTGCCAAATGAACAATCCGCCTACACCCTTGCTGTATCAAATGTTCAACTGCAGCAAAAGCCCACTTATAATCATCAATAACTACATGGGGAGCACTCAACTCTGCACAAATCCGATTGAAGAAAACCACAGGAAAATTATTCCAGATCAAGTCAGAAAAGTAACTAGTATTTTCCGATTCCTGGGTAACCGAAATCAGAAAACCATCCACCATCTGCGCTTCCAACGCCTTCATATTCCGCAATTCATTCTCATGCGATTCATTAGATTGCATTATCAACACATGATATCCTTCAGGATTCAGCACACTCTGAATACCCATAATTACTTCAGAAAAGAAAGAATTGACAAATTCAGGGACAATCACTCCGATAAACATGGACTGGCTTTGTTTCAGACTCAAAGAAATCGGATTCGGCTTATAATTCCACTTTTCGGCAAGCTCCAGAACAGCTTTGCGTGTTTCTGGATTAACGTCCCATTTATCACATAAAGCTCTGGAAACAGTAGAAGTCGAAATCTTCAGTTCCTTGGCTAAATCCTTGATAGTCACTCTTGGTTTACTCATAGACTGTCACTCACTCTAAAAAATTTCCCGAATATAATCAAATTCCGGCAATTGGAATGTTAAAACTCCAAGAGTTTAATTTCGGGAACGTTTGCGGTAACGTTCCCGATGATTTATATTCCGAATTGTTTGTTTATCTGTAGAATCAAAAATATATTTGCTGTCAACTTAGATGTTTTTCAAACCTGTTTTGTTAACTAAATCATTTGATATGACTACTCTCGACATCATTACTATCGTACTATTTTCCCTTGGAGTTGTTTTAGTCGGATTGGCTTTCTCCCAAAAAGGTAAAAGTATGCAATCTTTCTTTGCCGCAAACGGAACCATGCCGTGGTACATGAGCGGCCTCTCACTGTTCATGGGATTTTTCTCTGCTGGCACATTCGTCGTATGGGGTTCTATCGCTTATTCTATGGGCTGGGTTTCAATCACTATCCAATGGACAATGGCGATCGCCGGTTTCATTGTAGGATTACTCATCGCGCCCAAATGGCATAAAACAGGAGCACTCACAGCAGCAGAATACATACATAAGAGATTAGGCAAGTCCACACAGAAGATATATACCTACCTGTTCTTATTTATCTCTGTGTTTCTTACAGCATCTTTCCTGTATCCAGTAGCCAAAATATTAGAGGTTTCCACCGGGCTGCCTTTAAATACTTGCATTTTATTATTAGGAGGGTTATGCATTTTGTATGTGTCTGCAGGCGGATTATGGGCAGTAATTTCCACAGACGTACTTCAATTCGTTATTCTGACAGCAGCGGTTATCATCGTGGTTCCTTTATCTTTCGATAAAATTAACGGAGTTACCGCACTAATAGAGCAAGTGCCCGACACATTCTATAATCTTCTGAACGATGAATATACTTTTGGCTTCCTGGTAGCTTTTGGAATCTATAATACTATATTCCTGGGTGGAAACTGGGCATATGTACAGCGATATACCTGCGTCAAAACACAAAAAGATTCCCAAAAAGTAGGTTATTTGTTTGGAGCCCTATACATAATCAGTCCAGTGCTATGGATGCTTCCACCAATGGTTTACAGAGTATATGACCCTTCGCTCTCATTACTTGATGCAGAAGGCGCATATCTGATGATGTGCAAGGAAGTACTTCCTAACGGGCTTTTGGGCTTAATGATCGGTGGCATGATTTTCGCAACGACCAGTGCACTGAATTCAAAGCTGAATATTGCTTCAGGAGTCATCACCAATGATATATTCAAAAACCTAAGGCCAAAAAGTTCCGACCGTACCCTTATGTACGTCGCAAGAATCTCGACTATTCTCTTCGGAGTATTCAGCATATTGATAGCCATGCTTATTCCTAAAATGGGGGGAGTTGTAAACGTTGTTATCAGCTTGGCGGCATTGACAGGCGTTCCTTTATATCTGCCTATCATTTGGACACTATTCTCTAAAAGACAGACTGCGACTTCTAACATCACGACTACTTTATTAAGCTTGGCTATCAATGGTTTATTCAAATTCATCACTCCACTAATGGGTTTCTCCCTCAATCGTGCCGAGGAAATGATTCTTGGAGTTACTTTCCCAATCCTATGCCTGGCCATTTTTGAGATATATTATAAAGCAAAGAACAAGGAATCGGAAAAGTATCAATCTTACTTAATATGGAATAAAGAAAACAATGCCCGGAAATTGAAAGAAATCGAAGAAAATGAATCGACAGAGAAAGCGGGCAATAATTTCAGCAAACGGGTAATCGGTTATGGCATCTTCGCTTCCGGAGCTGGCATTGCGATATTGGGTGGTATGGCAGATAACGGACAAAAACTTATCATCACAACTGGCGTCGTTTTTGCTCTGCTCGGATTACTAATGACAAGAAAGTCCAAACCAACAATATCTAAAGATTGAGAATTATGAGAAGCTACTATTTTCTTATCACACTGATGAGCATTTGTGTCATCTCCAATACTATACAGGCACAGAACAAGAAAAAGAAAAGCTTCAAACCCGGAACAGTGTGGGTCGATAACAATGGAAAAACTATTAATGCACACGGCGGTGGTATTATATATGTAGATGGCATCTATTATTGGTATGGTGAGCACAAACTGCCCAATAAATCTGAGAAAGAAAAAGCAGATGGTGGTGTACATTGTTATTCATCCACTGATTTGTATCATTGGGAAGACAAAGGAATAGTATTATCCGTTGACTATAAAAATGAAAAAAGTGATATTGCTGACGGCTGTATTCTCGAACGCCCTAAAGTAATATACAACAGGGCGACTTCTAGATATATGATGTATTTCAAACTCTATCCCAAAGGACAGGATTATAAATACGGTTATCTAGGAGTCGCTGCGGCAATTTCTCCTACAGGCCCCTTTACATACAGTCACAAGTTTTTAGGAGCAGATTCTCCATACGGTTCAGGAGATTTTTGTATCTACAAAGATGATGATGGCAAAGTATATCATTTCACGGTACGCAAGCCTGATAAAGCTTTTGTGGCAGGTGAATTAAATAAGGAATATACTTACCCACAGGGAAAGTACAAGGTAGTCACGGGAATCACTAACGAAACAGAAGCACCTGCCATCTTCAAGCATAAAGGTACCTACTATTTGCTGGGATCAGGCTCTAGCGGTTGGAAGCCCAATGCCGCGCGCATATTCACATCAAAATCAATAACGGGTGACTATACGGAAAAATCAAATCCCTGTCATGGCGTCAATCCATATAATGGACTTGGCCCCGAAAAAACTTTTGGGGGACAATCATCCTTCATTATTCCTGTACAAGGAAAGAAAAATTCCTATATTGCCATGTTCGATATATGGAAACCGGAAATGCCAATTGAAGGACTTTATATATGGCTACCCATTAAAATCCAAACTAATAGTATAAATATAAAATGGAGAGATGAATGGAATTTAAATATATTCTCTGACGAAAAGAAGATTATTCCACCGTTGCCAACGTCAATATACTAATCCGTATTCCCTCCACTTTCACCAGACAAGAAGCACATGCCAGCGTAGTAGAACCGGTGGTCAACACATCGTCAACGATCAGTATGTGTTTCCCGACAAGTGCTTCGGGACGTTGAAGTTCAAAGATACCTTCCACATTATCCCGACGTTCAAGTATGGATTTGTGTGTTTGCGTTTCCGTATTTTTCTTACGCAATATGGATTCTGTATCTATGGGGATTCCTGTTACAGCAGTGATTCCACGGGCAATCCATTCACTCTGGTTATAACCGCGGATTTGCTGTTTCTTCTTGTGAAGCGGTATAGGGATTATAACATCAATTCCTTGAAAGAAATGGGAAGATAAAAGTTCTGCTGCCATATACCGTCCCATAATTGCACCTATTTCCTTCTGTCCACCATATTTCAAACGGTGAAGAATCAGCCGGAAGTCACTTCCTTTCTCATAAAAGAAAAAAGAAGTAGCCCGTTCCAGAGGAATTTGTCCCCAGAAAAGCCGCTCTACCGGATTATCTTTTCGAAGATGATAGTTCGTACGAGGTAGTTTGATATTGCATACTGTACAAATACATTCCTCGCCCTTTGCTAACGGTCGGCCGCAAACAACACAGCAACGGGGAAACAGTAAAGATAAAAAAGAACTAAGCCAGTCTTTTACAAGAAGTGTGTGTTTCATAATAATAGAGATTTTAAAGTTGCAATACCACTTACATATTCAATGGAGGGACTTCTGCCAAAAGTTTCTGAAAGAAAGAATGCAGAGTTCCGTTCGTTGCAATAATATGATGTCCTTCTATGAAGTTATCTTCGCCATAGAAGTTAGTAACCTTTCCTCCCGCTTGCTGGACGATCAATGCCGCTGCAGAATAATCCCATTTTCCGAGAAACGCTTCCATCCACGCATCGAAACGCCCAATAGCTACATAGCAAATTGCAGCGGCAGCCGAACCATTCATGCGAATACCTCCCACTACTCCATAAAGTTGATCGATGAGATGAAGAGCGGTCTGTTTATATTGTAGATGATTATAAGGTAATTCTGTAATAACAAAAGCATCTTGAATATCCTCAACACTCGACACATGAATTTCTTCACCATTCATAAAAGCCTTTCCACCTTTCCAGGCATAGAAACATTCATCCCGGCAAACTTCATAAACAACACCTAAAAGAAGTTCGGTACGATTGCGTAAAGCGATACATACACAATAAGGAGCCTCATCATGAATATAATTTGTAGTTCCATCCAACGGATCAATGACCCAACAGTAGGGTTCGTCCTGATAAGTGGCAGAGCCTTCTTCTGTTATGAATCCCGCTTCGGGCAGTAGAGCAGCAAGTGCTTTCACCACTCGCACCTCTGACTCTTTATCTACATAAGACACATAATCATGTGCATGTTTTTCCTCCACACGCTCACGACGGAAGTTCTTCCGTTCTTCTTTCAAAAAATGTCCAACCTCTGTAGCAATCTGGCATACATCAGTGGTAAGTTGCTTTAAATCTAACATTCTATCTTTCGTAATTTAGGCAATCTGCAAATTAATGCCAAAATTATCACTTTTTTTGATAGAAATAAGAGTTTTACAGGAAAAAGATAAGTAATTCCAAGGCATACTCTATTAAATTACTTTTGCACAGAAAACCTATATTCCGTAACGGAATGATATTTCTCATGAGGTCGTAACACACAGGATGGAAATTCAGGATGATGTGGCGTGTCCGGATGATGGATGGTTTCCAATATAAAACCACCATATTTCTGTTGTGGACCACCTTTAGCCACAATCTTTTCAGAGAGTCCGATGCCAGTATAAATCAGTAAACCGGGCTCTGTTGTGTAAGTTTCTATTCGACGTCCACTTTGAGGTTCTGTGATCGTTGCGGCATAACGCAGATCTCCATTATAATCACGAAGTATCCAATTGGCAGAATAACCACCCATAAGTTTCATATGCTCATTGGGAGAGTTGGCACGTTCCGCAAAACTGTGAGGAGTACGAAAATCCAAAGGGCCTCCTGCTATCGCTTCTACCGAAGCCGGCACATACCACGGAGTATTAACCGTGACTGAATCCGCATTAATTTGCACAATATGATTTAAAACCGAACCTCCGTCATACCCCTGAAGGTTAAAATAGCAATGTTGCGACATATTGACGATAGTCGGTAGATCGGTTACCGCCTCATATTCTATACGCCAAGTATTATCCGAAGTCCAGAAATAAGTGACTTTACAATCTAAGTTACCAGGATATCCTTCTTCTCCGTCAAGACTGCGGCGGGTAAAAACAATTCCAAGCGTATCAGGAGTATTGATTGGCATAGCTTTCCACATAACACGATCAAATCCTTTCATACCACCATGCAAATGCCCCGGATATCCGTTGGGAGATTCATTGCACGATAGCTGATACCGAATCGAGTCAATCATAAAAGCACCACCGGCAATACGGTTGGCATAACGCCCTAATAAAGCCCCGAAAAATCTCTCGGCTCCAATCTCGTAATCTTTAAGATTCTCATATCCAAGCACTACATCTGCCATTTTCCCCTCTCTGTCCGGCACTATAATATTCGTTATACGACAACCATAGTCAATTACTTTGATTTGAGCACCTGAAGCATTAGTCAGAGTATATTGGATAACAGTATCACCGTCTTGAGTAACACCGTAAAAAGCTGCTTTTACTCCAGAACTGGAGCCACATTCCGCACAAGCAGTAACAAGTACGGCTAAAGATAAACAAGCCAAAAATTGATTCATTTGATATTCAATATTAAGGAATAAATATTTATCGAATAAACAGCCACAAAAATGCAAATGCAGAAGAAGATAAGATCTCTCTTATTCGTTTGAGCGCAATGCTTATTTGTGTCTCTACTGTTTTTACAGAAATCCCGAGACGTTCGGCAATCTGCCTATAAGAAAGTCCCTCCTTCCGGCTCAAGGAAAATATCTCCCTACATCTCTCCGGAAGCTGTTCAATTGCCCGATTCACCACTTTTGTCAAGGCATCAATGTCAAAACAATCTTTATACTTCCTTTCTTCCAGTTGCTGATTAAACCAGTTTTCCAATAACTGATGCCTGTTTTCCTCATCACGAAGATAATTTAATACCCGATTTTTGGCAGCCCGGAAAAGGTAAGTTTTGATATAGGTTATTTCAATACAATCTTTATTTTCCCATAGTTTAAGAAATACTTCCTGGATAACATCTTCTATGACTGCGACATCATGCGTATAGAAGTTGAGAAAACAACAAAGTTGTTCATAGTATGTATCGTAATAATTTCGAAAGGCTTGAATATCCATCGTTCCCGGAATTGTGTTTATCAGTCTCACAAATCTACAAAAAATATTTTTCTTTCGGAATATATTTTCGTAAAAAGAACCATACCCTCAAAACACTTTCTAATACTAAAACCGAAATCACATTAATTGCACTAAACAAAGATGCTGATAATGAAGCGGATCATACAGATTCTTTCTAAATATAAATCTGTATGAATCCGCGTCTAAATGAGCTTTACAAGATCGTTCAGAATTGTCTTTCTGCAAAAATATTCAGAGCATAAGGATCACTCACTGCTGCTTGCTCAATATATTTCTGTGCCAGCTTCGTATCACCAGTGTAGCGATAGGCCAGAGCTAGTAAATAACTATAATAAGCACTCCTTTGCTGTACGGCACGATCGCAGAAACTTATAAAGAAAGGAGTAGTGGCAAAATAACCCGCATCAATAGTCTTCATACCTTCTTTCCAATCTTGCAGTTTATAATTGATGAGCATATCCCCCTTAAAAGGCATACCCGTTTCACGATAACAAAGTGCCTGATAAAATGGCAATTCCGGTAAGTTCATATTACTAAAATAATCTACCTCAATACCCGTTATAAAATCAAAATTCTCATTGGCCTTGTCTTCCTGCCCCAAAGATTTCAAACAGATTGCTTCATAATATTTAAATGGAACCAATCTAACGATATTCCACAAACCTGCTCCCAGATTTTGAGGCAGAGTTTGCGCAGCCTTAAAACAATCAACCGCTTCTTGCATTTTATTTTCTTTCATTAATCTACGCCCTTTCAGGAAATAAGCAAACATATACTGTTCTGCTACGGCATGTTCTCCACCTTCAGCCGGGACAAAGTTACGTCCCCTAAGAAGTTCTATTGCCTTATCCTCCTGTCCTGCCATGTTATAAGCTCGTGCCCATTCAAGCATAATATCATCGCGGCTAATTACAGACTTATGATTATTCAGGAAAGAAATACGTTCAATAGGAGCAACTCCTAACTTACCCATTACATAGACCGTTTCAAAAATCAACTGTTCGTCATTCGGCTTCAGGGATAATGCCTGCTTCAATAAGGGTAACACTTCATTTTTACGATTCATGTGTGAATAGTAAGCGACAGCCAGATTTCGTGCAGCACGATAATCAGTACTGGACAAGCCTTCCCAAAGAGCGACTGCCTTCTCATAATGTCCTTTAGCGTAAAGGGCACATCCCAACAGCAACTGTGCCTTCTGACTTCCCTGTTTTGCCCAATGAGACAAACTGTTCATTTCAATTCGCCGGCTTGGGAAAGCAATCCCTTCCGTTGCCGAATCATTCGGAGAACCGCCTTTTATATCTGCATATATGGCAGACAGACTAAAAATCAGAGGTTCGTGTGTTTGCAACATCTCTATCAGGGAAACAGCCTCTTTCTGCAGATTAGCGACAAGCAAAGTTTCTATAAGATCGAGACATACCTGATTCTTATCCGTCCGTATCTTTTCCATAAAATCCTGGGTACTAACTTTACCGGTCAGCACACCGAAGTAACGTGCCAAATGATTAAGTTTATCATTCGCTTCTACAGACAGATATTGACGTTCCGATGCTTTTTTATCTCCCTGCAAATAAGAAGCATATATCATCAACGCATTGGCTACAACATTATCTTTATGATAAGTAATGGCAGTAGCAAGATGCTGAACAGCCTTGTCATACTCCAGTTTACGTATATCAAGCATAGCCGCATAAGTCATGGCGGAAGAAACATAAGCACTGCTCCATGCCGCTTTCCGGAAATAATCATAGGATTTCTCCTGCTCATCGAGCGCTAAATAGACATGCCCTAACAAATAGTACAGTTTCCCATTTTCAAGACGCGTATTGAACCGTGTCAATACTTTTTCCGCCCTCAAAAGATATTCCAAAGCCTCACTATAAAAAGCATTGCGTAATTTTGCTTCTCCTAAAGCGATCAATGCAGGAGCAAAATTCGGATCACGTTCAAGAGCTTCTTTATAATAGCTCTCTCCTTTAGTGGCAGGATCACGGTATTGGTCCACATGCAAACCTTCAAGATACAACAAATGCGGACTTTCAACCTTTTTGATATTCGGCATATCCTGTGTTGTATGAGGAATATTAAAAGTATCGTGTTTCTTCACTGTATAAGACATTAAAACAGTTCCGTCATTAGCGGTGACATCTATTGAATATCCCAACTTCATTCTTACATCCGCAGGTAGCATATATTCTTCTCTGGCTTTGACCGTAGCTTTTCCTGAATACAAAATCTGATTATCACCTTTGACCGTAATCTTCACATTACGAGTCTTGTTCAGTTGCACTTTAATCGTATCCTTGACGTATATAGCTCCTGTCGTGTTCGCAAAATCCGGAACCCCGATTTCTCCGATCGGGAACCAATATTGCGAAAAGGTTTTAGTCTCCATCGGTTCAAGCCATGTAAAATCCGGCTGATTGTCAGAATAACTGCCTGCCATCAATTCACAATAGGCTCCATCTGTATCTGTGAGAGCATTTTCCCAAGACTGGGACAACTGATTGTAAGCCCATGTAAACATCTTCTTACCAGGTGATACGTGATGATCTCCGATGTGTACAACCCCGCATTTCCTGCCCGTATCATAACCGCCAAAGAAATCATACTGTGATGCCGCACTAAAATAAGAGGTAGGCTGAATCGTATTCTTATGCTTGCTTATATCAACTGCACCGTCATAACGAATACCGTTAAATATTCCTGCCGCATTTGTTGCAACCGGATAAGTAGTAACCGAACGTTTGTAATGGAAAAACACATGGCTTACATCGTGCGGAAAGAATATCTCATAATTCTTATTCGAAGGTACCGCCACATTCTCCCACCATAAAAACGAATGTCTTAACGGGGTGATATTCGACAATTTGACTCTCGTTTCAAAGATAGACTCACCGGGGTTAAGCACAATGCCAACCATACCTTTCATCCGGTCTGTCGGATCATGTTCCGAAACCCAAACGATCACTCCACCCCCCGGCAGTTTTTCTATTTCATAATCAGTGGGCATAAAAGACGAAGCCCGATGATGAAAAGGCCAGTTAAACTCCAGTCCACCGGAAATCCACGAGCCCAAAGCACCGATAAGAGCTGGTTTTATGACATGGTTCTTATAGAAAAAATCATATCCATTCGTTTTATCTTTGGCAGCATATATCTTACCTCCAATTTCCGGCAATATTTGTAGTTCCAAATATTCATTCTCTAATTTGATAAGCGTATATTCTTTATCCACTTTTTGTTCCCGATTCACTTTCAGAACGATTTTATTAGGATAAGGATTGCCACTCGAACGCTGGTGTACCCTGTTTTCGGCAAACATCGGCAATTCTTCACGTTCGGGTTCTGTGTATGTCGGAATACTGACTTTACTTACAGACACCTTGACCGATTGTGCTTTCGCGCTTGTAGTGAGAAACAAAATCAAAAACAAAATATTGAAATATTTCATGAGTGTATGTATTATTATGATTAAAAAATATCTTTCATTTTACTCTATCCTGACGCAACGGACAGATGCTGC
>DXOJ01000490.1 GCA_019412865.1 Bacteroides sp.
ATATTCTATAGTAGTCCACTGGATACCCGGATCTGTAGCTGCCTTAAACGTCACTGTTTTAATTACTGTTTGAGTTTCTCCATCTGAAAGCAAAAAAGCGACTGTAGCTTCTCCGGTTGCCGGATAAACAACTTTCAATTTTGTGTTATTTCCCGAACCTGTCACTTGGATTGTCCAGTTTGAAGGATTGGTATCCAACATTCTCATAATACAGCCTTCCGGAAGCACTATTGGATAAATTTCTTCTCCTGCAGTCTCTTTACTATATTCCGCTGCTAAATAACCATTCCAGTTGATATATTTAGGAAGTTCTACCGTTGCACCTCCGTTCAATGTAATTGTAACAATATTACCCGATTGAGTAACTCCTGTCACAGGATGGGCAACCGGATATGACGGTATCGTCACTGAATTATCTCCAATGGTCAATTTGGTAGAACCGTCCTGATTTGTTTCCATTTTGATAACATCTCCACTATTTACGTAAATAGTTTTACCATCTACCTGCAAGGGCTCACCGCCCAATGTCCAATACCATTTACCATCATCGCCTTTATCCACGCCAATACTTTCTTCATTTGTTCCACTCACCTCACCATCTTTGTTGTAAAACAACGTAATAGGAGATGCATGAAGGAATGAGATTTTATAGCCTTCCGTTCCATCTTCTTTTGTCACCTTCTCTACATCGGTAATATAATCTGTAGCAGTAAGAATTCCCTGCAAAGAATTCAGTTGCTCAACCACTGTCTTCTGCCATTTCTCCAAAGCGGAAATTCTCTCTTCCTGTCCGTTGACTGCATCCCACAAATCTCCATCATCATAGCTACAACTACCTAATAAAGTTGCCGCAAATACTACACATAAAATTGATTTCAGTTTCATATTATTATCTTATTAAAAAGGTTTATTTATTCAGTTTATTAATAAAGGATCAGATCTTTCCGATATGGCATATCATGATCGGTATAGGTATCGTCGATATAGAAACGAACCCAGTCTATCTCCATACGGGGAATCAGCGCATCCGGATTATTTTTCAACATATTCCTTGCTGTCAGATAACTCATTTCCATTGATGGATAATTCGGAGCCTGTTTACCTAGGAACATCATCGTCAGAATGTAATAAAGTCCCTCGGTATTTACTTTATCTGTAAACGGCCATCTGGCACCATTAGCCAACGCTTGTGCTTCAGTTATGGTTATTGTAGTCTTACCATTGACTCCCATACGCACGGTCTGATTATCCACCCATTCCATCCAATAAATCTGGAACTGATCTATTGTTCCCGCAATGTCGGTTACGGCAACAGTCGGATTATAATGCCGACTTCCCCCTGTTCCAGGAGCTGTGTTTCCGATATGAAAAGTTTGCTCCGCTGATCTTCTATAGCTTAAATTTCCATGTTTGGTGTTATTTTCCATCACATCTATTTCTCCAAAATCCGGCCAAACGTTCCACTGCGAGTCGCCTCCTACCTGCTCATTACCCTGGAGCCAGATACCCGGTAACATTCCGCTATTTTCTGCACCACGAATACGTGCGCGTGTCTCGATACGCATTCCCGGATAAATACGGATGTTAGAGGATGCCCAAGTAGGACTATTTACATTTCCTCGCATAAACTTACAGGAATAAAAAGCAGAAGTTCCAAAATCTTTAGTACCATTATTTCCTGGAGTACGCTCTTTCAGTGAAATCATTCTCAAATAACCTTCGTCTGTAACCCATGCATATTTAGCATTATCCACAGAACCTGCAGTTTCTACCGCCGCTGTATTCTGGTCAGCAAAACCTAAAGGATATTCATTACTCACATATGTTTTATCATTGCTTTCTTTCGTCGTTAAACACGAAGATATTTTATGAAATTCGTATGCACGGAAGAATTTCCACTTTCCTTCCGGAAGCACTTTTCCACTATTCGGATGAGGATCGCCCTCATTCATTACCTGATAATTAGTCTGTCCCCAAGCTTTTATAGCCGCTTCATTTTTCGGTGAAACAAACAACTGATCTGCATCTTCATATAGCCAGCGCTCATCTCTTACCTCACTGCCCATATTTTTATGAATATCAATCTTCTTTATAATCAACTTCGTAGCCTGCAAAGGATAACGGCTAAGAACAGGAACTGTAGCAAGATCAAGAGTCAGCTCTTCATCCTCGGTAGTATTCACATCTTTTATTATAGTAATCGGCGCACTTTCTACCGAGTTAGCTCCGGCAGGAATAGTCAACTCTAAAGGAAGATTTTCATAACGTTCTCCTTCTCCGGCTTTAGGAGTAATAGTAATGGTAAGTTCGTCTCTCAATGTAGTATTGACGGAAGCTACCAATACAAAAGTCTGTCCCTCCTTCACCGTATTATCGGCATTATTTTTCAATGAAACTTTAGAATAGTGGTAGTCACTGACAGTCACAATTTGCAAAGCACCTGCCATTCTATATCCGCGTGCAAATGCAGATATTTCGACGGAACGTTCTCTATTCAGTCCTTCTTTCTTTACAGGAACCCGAACGGTTTTAGTCGTCTCTCCCTGCTTCATGGTAACCACCGATGGAAAATCATCAAATACCAACTGATCGACTGCTCCCTTATCAGTAGTGGCACTCAATCTGATATTCAGATCCTCATTCATCGTTTTTTTTCCTTCTTCCGTACCTGTCACGTCAAAAGTGATTTCCAGCATCTCTCCCATTACCAAATCTGTACTGTTCAGTGTCATCTTTAAAGGTACAGGTTCTGCCAACGGGCTTACATTATCATCGTCAGAACATCCTGACATACTCACTGCCACCAATATAAGCAGCATCCACAAATATGTCCATTCTAAAATCTTTTTCATACAGTATATCTTTAATTATAAAGTCTATGATTATTATTTCCACCCCGGATTCTGTTTCATTTGCTTATTCAGTTCCAGTTCACTTGGAGGAATAGGTAACAGATAGTCTCTCTTAGGATTGAATTGATAACCACCCGGTATCAACTCCTGCAAAGGATCCATCCATCCGTTGCCATCTACCAATACTTTGGCTAATGCTTCATGTTTATCTTCCGCAAATGATTTGTATAAAACACCATCATGTCCCAAATATGCTCCTTTGCCACGTTTGCCAACAATTACCTTATCAGCAGCCCAACGCATCAGATCATCCAAACGATATCCCTGCAATGCCAGTTCCACACGACGCTCACGACGAATCTCTTGCATAACGGGAGTCAACGTATAACCATAATCTGTAAAGTTAGGATCTCTGACAGGTGTCACATAAGTGACTCCGGCACGTGCACGCAGAGGTTTCAATGTTTTACTTAACACTTCATCATCACATTTGCCCAGTTCCTCGGCAGCTTCGGCATAGCTCAATAATGCATCAGCATAACGCATGAGTACCAGTCCGGTTTCACAGTCCCCTGAAACGTATGTCGTATCTACTCCGAGACGAATGTGATACCCTGTTACATTTTTGGCATTACCATCACCTGCCAGAAAAGGAGGATTGATTGTTTTATCACCGGTAGAAACATCTGCCACTTTCATCGGACGAGAACCTTTCGCAGTAGATTTAAACTTATAGCCAGTGCTCATGATAGTTTCTGTGAGACGCAAATCCCGGCTTTTAAAGGTTTCGTTAAAATCCTTAAACTTGCTATTGTTCGGATCAACGGGCGTTCCATCAGCATTCAAATAAGTATTTACCAAATCTCCGGCTATACCGGCAGGTCCATCCTGATCGACAACTCCTCCACCCACTAATCCGGTCAAAGCATGAAATACACCATCAGTAACCGAATATTTTCTCCAGAACAATACTTCTGAAATGTTGGAATAATCATTTTGATTAAACAGACGTCCGTAAGCATCTCCCGGATTGACTACACCGCCATCTGTTTCTTTCGTATTTAATTTTATACCTTGCTCGAAAAGCATATCTCCCCATCTCAACACTTCTCCAAAGAAATAAGCCGATTGGTCAGTGGCAGCCGCAAATTCATCATTCTTGTGGTATTTCTCCCACGAACCTTCGTATAGCGCAACCTGCATGGCAAGCAACATAGCCGCTTCCTTACAAATACGCAAACCACTGTATTTGCTTCTATTGAACAATAGTTTCTCTGCTTTGTCCAGATCTTCCAAAATAAATTTAGCAACTTCACCACGATCTTTCTGTGGGATCTGCAAACCGGCTATTGTGGCATGTTCATCCCAGAAAGCATCCATAATAGGGATATTACCGAACTTCTTCAACTGAACAAAGTGCCAGTAAGCCCGTAAGAAGTAAGCTTCGCCTTTCAATGATTTCACTTCTTCTGTTTCCATGTCTTCCGGTACCAAGTAATAGTGAAAGAAATAGTTCACATTACGCAGATTTTTATAACCGTTTTCCCAGTCTTCACTGCTGGAAAACAAGGTTTCCTCACCATTCAGGCGCTTATTGTAAATTTCGGAAAGAATATTATCACTGTTCTTTTCTTCTCCACGCACTCCCATTCCGAATTTTGCCAATGAAGGAAGCGCTGTATAAAGACCATTGATATATCCACGCACTTGGGCTTCACCGGACAAGAACGATTCGTTGTTCGGCACGGTAAGCGGCTCACGATCCAGAAAGTCGGCACAAGAAGATACACATGTACCAAGACCTGCCATCAATACTATATATAAATAAAATCGTTTCATACTTCTCTGTTATTTATTAAAAAGTAAAATCAAGACCAAACACAAAGTTTCTGTTCATCGGATATACTTTACCGTTACCGTTTTCATTGGCAGCGGAGGTAAGTCCCGGTGCTGTGGCATTGCTACCACCCGCCCAAGTATTTACCTGATTCAATGTTTCAGGATCAAAAGCCTTAGGCAACTTAGTAATAGTGAACAGATTGTCACACGTAAAATATACCCTCAAATTTTCCAGTCTCATCGTTTTCAGGAGTTTCTTGTCGAATGTATAAGACACGGTCAGGTTCTTCATACGCATATAGGCGGCATTGACCATATAGCGTGTTGTATTGTAACCAATATTTGTATTATAATCTACTGTTTTGGGATCTGTCAGACGAGGAAGATATCCACGGGGATTTGACGGGCTAAAATAGTCGAGATGCTCTTTAAAGAAGTTCTTTCCACCAAAAAGATAAGTACTTCCCGCTAATGCAAAATCACGTTTCGCCACTCCCTGGAATAAAGTAGAGACAGAGAATCCTTTATATCCCAAGTTCAAATTGATGCCAAATGAATATTTAGGTGTAGCATTTCCGATTACCTTCAGATCACCATGATCCTCCAATGTTCCTTTTCCCGGATCTACTTTACCGTCACGGTTAGTATCCAGATATTTCAAATCACCTACTTGCCAAAGGTTATCATTCTTAAAGAAAGAAAGGTCTTTGCTATTCAGATATGAATCAATCTCCTGATTGGTCATAAACAAGTCATCTGCTACGAATCCCCAAATTTCACCTATATCCATTCCTTCATAATAACCTTTGTTGCGATCCAAACCGGTATGGTTGTTATAAATAATGCCTTCAGGATTGTTATACTTCGTAATAACAGCCTTGTAATTGAATAAATTGAATCCTATTCCATAACTAAAACCACATTTCAACTTATCCTGCCAGTTGACAGAGAGTTCCCAACCACGGTTACGAAGAGTAGCATTATTTATTTTTGCACGATCATCAGGAATGATACCACTGACAGCCGGAATAGCTTCAGCAGGACCAATCATGTCTTTGGTCGTACGTTGATAAACATCAAACGTTACAGACAAACGATCTTTCAATAACATCAGATCCAAACCGAAGTTGGCAGTATCTACTTTCTCCCATGTGATGTACGGGCTAATCATTTTCGGAGTTAATGAGATTGTTCCTTTACCTATTACATCACCTCCTCCCGGAAGTAACCATGCATTCACATTATTCGGGTCAAGACTCATCACTCCCAGATAATCATATAATCCGGCACCATTCTGATTTCCCAGACGTCCATAAGAGACACGTACTTTAAATTGTGATACCGGCATATTTAAATCGGTAAAGTATTTAGTACGAGCAATGTCATAACCGGCAGAAAAAGACGGGAAGAATCCCCAACGATGTCCCGATGCAAAGCGGGAAGAGCCGTCATAACGTCCGCTAAGTTCCAAGAAATAAGTATTCTGATAGTTCCAGTTGATTCGGGTATAAAATCCCATCGTAGCCCAGTGGGTACGAGCCTCTCCAGCATATACGGTTCCATCAGCATTGTCAAATGAATAAGTATCTTCGCTCAACATTCCATCTTTATACATATATTCACTGGAATTTTCTTGCAATTCCATTTGATAACCTGCCATGATTTTAAAGTCATGATCCCCCCATTGATTCATGTAGGTACTGGACAAACTGGGAGACAGATAGTAATTGAAAGCACTACCGCGTGTCAGTGAACCGAAACGTGTATTTTGCCATCTCATACCCGGATATTGATACCCCTGACGATTGCCGGAAGTCTCTATAACTTGCCCGTTAGGCAATGCATGATTGCTTTTTTTCAGTTTGAAACTATTATTTTCCACATCCAGACGAGCTTTCATTTCTCCCATGATGTCCCACCCTTGCAGCGGGGTAATAATAGCCGAGAAAGATAATGCATCCGAAACACGGTTCTGATTATAATTGGACTTTTTCAGATATAATAATTCATTCCAGGTTGGAGTGGAATACTCCGTCTGTTCAATGGGTAATTGAGTCACACGGGTTGGAGCCGTATTGGCTATCGTACCATAAAAAATAGTCTGATTAGCCATCGGGCGATTGATGATGTTTATCGTTGCATTATTATTAAAGTGGAATTTCAACCAATCGGTTGCTGTAACCGAAAACTTAGTATTGATATTATACTTTTTCAGATCATCCTGAACCTGATCCATCAAACCTTCCTGATAAGTATATCCTAAACCAATGTAATAAGTAGATTTTTCTCCACCACCCTGTACACTCAAATTATGAGAATGACGTATCGCACGGTCTTTGAAATAATAATCAAACCAATCTGTATTACCATACTGAACATTATCGGCTGCAGCCCAACCGTCACCCGCTTGATTAGGACCGATGCCGGGAAATTCTGCCGAATAAGGATTAGCCATAAAACCTTTCATTTTTTCGATGGTTGCATTTGAGATCTGCGCCGTACGTCCCATATTCACATCCCGCTGATTGCAATAGTTGGCATACTCTAATGAGTTCATCATTTGCGGCATATTAATAGGAGAACTGAAACCAACTGTTCCGCGATAGGTAACACGTGTCTTTTCCTTCCGTCCGCTTTTAGTGGTCACCAATACTACTCCATAAGCAGCACGGGCACCGTACACTGCTGATGCGGAAGCATCTTTCAAAACACTGATACTTTCGATATCGGCAGGATTGACATTCTGCATACTTTGTTCCACACCGTCTACCAATACATAAGGTTCGCCACCATTGATAGAACCAACTCCACGAATATTAAATTTAATTTCAGCACCAGTCTCACCACCTACACCGTCCGCTGCAGCATCTGACGCAAAGTTTAAACCAGCGACATTACCTTGCAGCGCACTAGTCACGTCGGTTACCGGACGATTGACAATCGCATCGGACTTAACAGTAGCTACGGCAGCCGTAATTGTATTACGTTTCTGCTTACCCATACCTACCACTACCACTTCATCAAGTACTTTTGAATCTTCTTTGAGCACGAAACGATTACCCTCCAGTTTCGTTACTTTTACTTCAAGAGGAGAAAAACCTACATAAGAAATAGTTAATGTGGCTCCAACTTTACCTTTTACAGAGAAATTTCCATCAATATCGGTTATGGCACCTTCTTGCCCTCCTTTTACCATGACTGTAGCACCAATAACAGTTTCACCCTTATCATCTACTACTTGTCCTTTAATCATTTGTTGCTGTGCAAATACTCCCGACGGAAACAACAGGAGCAGCATCAGAAGAACAACAAAGTAGCTTTGTTTTTTCATAAGCTTCTTTCTTTTCATAATATTACATTTAATAATAAAGACTTTATTTATTAGCTAACAAAAATAAATCTCAAAGATTATTAGTTTGGAAGAGTTCCTAAAAACATTATTTGGCAACTCTTATCGACTACAAAAATAAGAAGGCTATAAAAACAAGATGTTCCAAAATCGCTATTTTATATCCAATTTTATCTAAAATCATCCATTTCATCGATAAATTATAGCGTTGTAGACATCATTGAACACTTTTCAAGTCAAATAAGGAAATCTATAATTATGATAAGACCTAACTTTTCTTTTAAGCTGGATACATGTTCTATTTTTCATATCCAGAAAGATGAAACGATTACAGAAAAAAGTACCCTGGCATAAAAAAGCATTAAGAAATTACATATATATGCATATTAGAAGAGAAATACTACATTTGTTTTCGGATAATATGCATTCTTCCCAAAGAAATTAATAAACTTCCCCAGTGAGCAACAAACCGTTCCTCGGTGAGCAACACCTCCTTACTCACCGAAGAACCTATCCAAAGCCACCGACCAAGGTACAAAAGCTCTCTAAAAAAACTATTTGCAAGCTAGTTCATCTTTAAATAAACAACTGAAACAAAAAGCAAAATATTCTCTATATAGTAAAACTGGAAGCATATAAACATAAAAATGAACCTACAAGAAACACTTTCAAAGGCTATACAGCAAAACAGCACACAATCTCACACTCTATAAATGAAAATGAGGCTCATTTTTCAGCAAGCCATTGACCATTGACCTAAATATTAAAAGCAGGATGAACGGAATATACATTTTTTCAGATCAACACATTTTTAATCCGATCCTTTCAGCAACCATACTCTTTCAGAGTCTGCATCAGCTTTGCCCCATTGATCGGCTTCACTAGATAATCATCGCAACCGGCCTTCAATGCAGCCACCCGGTCGGCATCAAAAGCATGAGCAGTCAAAGCGATAATTGGTATTTCTGTATTGAACTTCCGGATCTCGGAAGTTGCAATGCGTCCATCCATAACAGGCATCTTCATATCCATCAGTACCAGATCCACTGGTTGGGTTCGGACAATCTCAACTGCCTCCAGTCCATTCGGTGCATGTAACAACTGACATTTGTTTTTCAAGATGGAAGATACTAAAAAGAAGTTACTTTGAATATCTTCTACGACTAGTACCCGTTTAGGTGCTTTCTTTGCAACTTCGGAATCAGGAATATTTTCTTTATCTCCATTCGCATCCTTCTCATTATTCCGACGGGAAGAAGTCGGTTCGCTGTTAACCGATTCGAACTGGCATGGCAAAATCGCCCAAAATAAAGACCCTTTATCAAATTCTGACTCAAAGCCTATCTCTCCTCTGCAAGCCTCAACAATGGCTTTACAAATGGACAATCCCAATCCGGTTCCCTGTGCGAATTCATCCAGTTTTTCAAAACGATGAAATACTTTATCTTTTTTATCCTCCGGTATGCCGATACCTGTATCGCGAACGTACAGGCGAATACTTCCGCCTACCTTTTCATACCCCATTTCAATCATTCCTTCGGAGGTATATTTGATGGCATTAGTCACAAAATTAGTGAGAATCTGCGCTAACCAGTTTTTATCCAAGCGAACGGTACAAGTCTCATAAGGATTCATGGGAACCAAACGAACCTGCGGGTTTACTACACGCCGATGCATCGAAGCAGCCAATTCGTTGAAATAAACAGCCAGATCAAAATCTTCGTATTTCAATTCTACCGAGCCGGCTTCTATTTTCGAAAGATCCAGTATGTCATTAATCAATTTTAGAAGTAATTCATTGTTGGCATTAATAATCTGAATAAAGTCTTCTTTTTCTTCTTGATCTTCCGTCACCATCAATAAGTCGGAAAAACCAACGATAGCATTTAACGGTGTACGGATTTCATGGCTCATATTTGCCAGAAAAGCAGATTTCAACTTATCAGATTGTTCAGCCCGGTTCCTTTCCTTTTCAAGTTCACCAATCATGTGCTGGCGCTCGGTAACATCATCTACGCGAATTACAACACCGTCAACATCCCCCTGTTCATTAAAGATAGGAGTAGCAAAAACTTCTATGACATGCTTGTTATCCAGATTAAACAAAATAGACTCTACCTGACCGGATCGCCGGGCACGTTGCATCACACAATTCTCACAAGGAGTGGTGCGATTATGTGCTGTCAGATAACAAGGTTCTCCCTTTTTGTAAGCCTCATAAGATAGGCTTTTACTACAAAGCGAGATCTTCTCCCATTGTACGATATAGTCGTTCGCAATATATGCCAACCCCGAATTAATATTGTTCAATACCAATTCATTCTGACGAATCAAATGGATCATTCTTTGTTCGCTCTCAAGAAGTTCTTTTTTCGAACGCACAGCTTCTTCGTAAAGATTATCATATTTGTTTTGCCACAGAACACGTTCGGTGACATCCTGGGTTATCACCATATAATTCGTTACTTCGGACTTTTCATTGTGTACGAAAGAAACGGTTATCTCGAAGTATTTTGTACCGGATAAATAAGTAGGAAAAAGACGGCGCAAGGCATCAAAATCATATTTCGCAACGAAACGTACAGTTTCTCCTTTTCTTATCTGTTCTTTGATTTCATCAGAGAAACTGGTATAGTTGAACAGATTATGGCCCAGAATATCTTTTTTGTCTTTTATTCCCATCGATCTCAACCGCGAATAATTGACATCTATCATGAGACCATCCTTATCGTATAACTCCAACCCTACAGACAGGTCATTAAAGATATTATGCAATAAGTTATCAGCTATCCCATTTACCAAAGTCTGTTCCATGCAGCAAAATTTGTATAGTATTACAATATTGATTGTTCATCCAAGCAAAGTTACTTAAATATTTTGTTACATAGAAAGAAAGAGGCTTTTTAGCCTCTTTCAGTATCTTTATTTGGTGTTTTGGTATAAAAAGTCTGCTGCTTTCGCTAATGTTTCCGGTTTGCCTATATCAATCAGATGTAACTTTTCTGTCAAATAACCACCATAGTTTACTTGTTGGCAAGTGGCAAGATAGAAATCCATAATAGAGAATTTACCCTCCCAACAGGGAGAAGTCATCCATTGGAAAATGGCAGGTGAAAGGACATGGATACCACTGAATGCGTATTCGTGATAAAGGGAAGGATCATACTGAAAACCTTCCGGTTTCACTTGTTCCGTATCCTTGTTTATCCATCCGCAAAGTCTCTTGTCTGTATCAAAAAGAAGATAGCGGGAGGTTTTACGTTGGCTGGCCAGTAAAGTGGCAACAGTACTGCTTTGTAGATGGTAGTCATATAAATCTTTCAAATTCACGTCTGAAAGAATATCTACATTGTGTATCAGGAAAGGCTCATCGGAGTTTTCAAAGAAAGAACGGGCTTTCTTAACTCCCCCACCCGTGTCGAGCAACAAGTCACGTTCGTCGGAAATATGTATGATAAGTCCAAAATTCTCATTGGCTTTCAAGAAGTCAAGTATCTGTTCGCCAAAATGGTGAATGTTAATCACTATTTCTGTGAAGCCGGTAGCCTTCAGTTTTAAGATCACATGTTCCAACATCGGACGTCCGGCTATGGGAACCAAAGCCTTAGGCATGGTATCGGTGAGTGGTTTTAGCCGGCTACCCAAACCGGCTGCAAATATCATTGCTTTCATTCTTTCGGTTACTTTCTTCTTTATATTTACTCTTCTTAAATCGTTGCCTCAAACGTATGTTCAATATTCTGTTCCCGGTGCACCAGTTCGACTTTCACACCAAATTTCTGATTCAGGTGCTCTGCCAAATGCTGGGCCGAATAAACAGAACGATGCTGTCCGCCGGTGCAACCGAAGCAGACGGACAAATTGCTGAATCCTCGTTCCATATAACGTTTCACGGAAGCATCTACCAAAGCATAGACATGATCGAGGAAACGGAGTATTTCACCATCTTCTTCAAGGAAAGTAATCACAGGTTCATCCAGTCCGGTGAAAGGTTTGTAACGCTCATACTTACCGGGATTATTCACAGCACGGCAGTCGAATACATAACCTCCTCCATTGCCGGTAGAATCATCGGGAATCCCTTTCTTATAAGCAAAGCTCATTACTTTGACAGTTAGCTGCCGCTTTTTCAGGTCGTCCGTAAATTGTTTCAGTCCGGTAAGCTCCCGCAAAACGTTACAGAGATACGGATATTCCGGATATTCTTCTTTCAACAATTCACGCAGGTTCTCGATAGCATAGGGAACACTTTGGATAAAATGCGGTTTCTTCTCGAAGTAACCACGGAAACCATAGGCTCCCAGCACTTGCAGCGTACGGAAAAGGACAAAGTGACGAAGTTGGCTATAAAAATAGGATTCGTCAATCGGTTGGTATTTGCGAAGAGCTTCCATATACTCTTGCAGCAGTTCTTTACGGAGACTATCGGGATATTTCGCTTTCGCCTGCCACAGGAAAGAGGCTATGTCATAATAGAACGGACCTTTGCGTCCGCCCTGAAAGTCGATAAACCATGGTTCGCCATCTTTTATCATCACATTACGACTCTGAAAATCACGATACATAAAAGTAGCGGAAGAACTACGAAGCAAGACATCACTCATTTTCTGGAAATCATCTTCCAGTTTGTCTTCCTGAAACTCCATACCGGTAGCTTTCAGGAAGCAATATTTGAAGTAATTCAAATCCCACAGAATGGAGCGTTGGTTGAACTCCGGTTGAGGATAACAGCGGGAAAAATCAAATCCATCGGCTCCGGCAAACTGAATAGCAGGAAGCAGACGAATCGTTTTGCGAAGCAACTCTTTTTCCTCTTCTGAAAAGACACTGGTAACACGTCCTTTCTCTATGGCATGGAATAACAGAGTATCGCCCAAATCCTCCTGCAAATAATAGGTTTTATCTTCCGAGGCGATGCGAACTTCGGGAATAGGCAGTCCACATTTGCGGAAGTGTCCTGCCATATAAAGGAATGCTTCATTCTCGTCGATAGAAGCCCCGTAGACTCCAATCAATGTTTCTATACCCGTCAGCCGAAAATAACGGCGGTTGGAACCGGAAGACGGTAATTCTGTTATGTTTTCAGCGGGAACGCCCGTATATGACTGATAAAGTTTCTGTAGTTCTTCGGTAATCATAGTCGTATATTTTCGAGCAAAGATAGAGAATCTAGTTAAATAATACTATCTTCCCGCTGATAAAAACCGACTACTTTACCAAATCTGCTGTGTACAGGCTTTTACTTCCGAATACATGATACATCGCTCATTCAACCGTTAAACCCATCCTTCTCAACCATGCTTCTACCCCACTAGCACGACCGGGCATATAGATTCCGTCATCATCGGGACGTCCGGGAGTCGTAATATCATCCGGATCAAGATCCTCCGGAAGAGTTTCCGGGATATGTTTCGAATTGGGAGTCAGCTTATAAATCTTCTGCATTGATTCGTTCAAATAAGTGGTTGCACCGTAAGTAATAAAGGGGATAATCGTTTTACCGCTCAAATCATAATTTTCAAGAAAGGTACAGACAACCATAGCAGGTTGATGCCACCAGCAAGGCGAACCGACGAAAATCGTATCATACTGTGCAATCGTTTCGGCAGAAGGCAAATTAGCTACTGCCGGACGTAAATCGTTGTAAGCTTCATTCTGAATACGGTCGCTATCGTCATAAGGATTCGATGCATAGGGAACAGATGTCCTGATGCGGTATACATCAGCTCCGGTCAATTCTACAATACGTTCTGCAACCGCTTGTGTATTACCTGTTGCAGAGAAATAAGTAACCAAAATTTTACTGTTACCGGATAATCGATCGGGAGTGTCCGGTTGTTCAGTATCATCACTCCCGGAACAAGCAGCCGCTATTGTCAGGGAAAAGAATAAAAAGGGGATTAAAAGTAACTTTCTCATACGTTGATTCTTTAATTATCGTTATTCAATTATTGTCTGTTAGCTCTTTTTATATCCACAAGCGAGATATGTTCATTCCGGTAGCGGGCATTCGGATTTCGTTCACCATTTGCCAACAAAGGATCCTCGTCATTTTTCTTGAACTGGATGGCTTTCTGCGGACAATTCTGAATACAGGCAAAACAGAAATCACAATCCCCCTGCATTTTAATACCATTGGAGGTAAACTCATAATTGCCACGTGGACACACATCTGTACAAGCTCCACAATCAATGCAGTTCTTTGTAATGACAAAATAGTTCTCGCTCCTTTTGAGAAACCCAACTTCCGGATCGAGCCCCGAACGTGCCATGAACCCAGCGTGCATCTGTCGTTCTTCTTCACTTACCGGCTCATGCCAATGCCGCCTTTGTGATAAATCTTCGGTAATCTGCCGCAAGTTCTCCGGAATATGTTTGTCTATTTTTATCTGTTCATTCATATCGAAGTTCGGCAACCAGTTATCTACCATAACGAGTGTGTTGATGTAGTCGAATGTGTTACCAGCCTTACTCGATATATCGTTCCATATCTCTACCGAATCGCATTTCCTCGCTCCATAAGTAAGCACTGCAAACTTATATGCCGCTTTCAACTTTGCTTTCTTAACAAAGTTCCGCACCATATTAGGCGGCATATGACCGTATATCGGATAGACAAGGCCTATTTCATCCGCCTCAAACTCATACCTGTTTTGCTTTACCATTTGCGGAATACTCAACAATTGTTCTTCCGACTCTACTAATTGACGGGCAACATGCAAACAAAATGATGCGTTTCTTCTGTGGCTTTTCAGCACAGGAAGTTAAAGCCGGCAGTCCTATTGATGAGGCGGCTGCCCCGGCAACAATCATCCCCATTCGTGTCAAAGCTTCTCTACGGCTGATTCTTTTATCTGTTCCCATATCGTTTAATTATTTTATTATCAGTTTCCAACTACTCCTGCATTCTTAAAACGGAAATACTCATTTTGCTTATTCTACAGCCCGCTCTAATTCATTATACTCTTTATCCGTTACCGGTTCGAACCACTTGGCCGGACCTTTCGCTAGCTGCGTACCGATGGCAATATGCGTAAACTCGCTGTCGGGAGCCGCACCGTGCCAATGTACTATATCGGGAGCGATTCTCACAACATCACCGGGATGAAGCACTTGTATGCTCTTCCCTTTTTCCTGATAATATCCCTTACCTGAAGTACAAAGCAAAATCTGACCGCCCGGATGCGAATGCCAGCTATTGCGTACACCCGGCGCGAAAGTCACATTACTGACAGTGCAGTCCATTGAATCAGCCGCCGTGACAAATCTATCAAGCCATGCTTCACCCGTAAAGTTCGGATTATCCACTATCAAAGAGCCTTTGGAGAACACATCTTTCTGAACAGTGGTTCCCATCTCTTTTTCATTTTGATTACAGCAGGCACTCATCAACGCCGCAACAGCAATTATAAATATTTGTTTCATATCGAGTTGTTATTTTAGGTATTGTTTGAAGTAATTATCCAACTTGGGAAGCGTTATTTTCAAATACTCCGGACGGTCGTAAAGATCGACATGGGTAGCACTCGGCACAACGAACAGTTCTTTAGGTTCTGCGGCTTTTGCATAAGCATCTTCCGAGAAATAGGCAGAGACGGCATTCTCTCCCACAATGAAAAGTAACGGGCGCGGTG
Source organism: Bacteroides sp. (assembly GCA_019412865.1). Classification (GTDB taxonomy): domain Bacteria; phylum Bacteroidota; class Bacteroidia; order Bacteroidales; family Bacteroidaceae; genus Bacteroides. The sequence goes on from DXOJ01000490.1 coordinate 15,675, forward strand.
AGATCGTTTCAATCTGTACGAAGGGGAAGAAGTTCATCATCGGTGCAAGGCTTGTATAAGAATAATAGGCCGTAGAGTTAGGATGCTGTCCACGCGCAGGATTATCATAATAATCGAGGAAGTCGAGTGCGTATTTCGGGGTTGAAGCATCCACCTTTTCCGGCAGGGCACGGATATCTTTACGGTCTGCTCCACCAAACTCTGCCGTACGTTGACGGCCTACTGCGTCGAGTGTCGCCATCCGCTGTTCGTAAGTCATCGAATCACCTACCCCCTGGCGACGGGCACGTCCCATATCGTACATACTGATTGTTGCCACAGCTTTGATACGATGGTCTATTTGCGCAGCACTCACCGAATAGCATCCACCACCGCAAATACCAATCACTCCGATTTTATCCGCATCAACCGCCGGATGATTCGACAAAAAATCGACCGCTGCGCTGAAATCCTCCACCCGTACTTCGGGAGATTCGATACGTCGCGGATAACCACCGCTTTCACCATAATAGGAAGCATCGAATGCCAGTGTAACATACCCCTGTTCTGCCAAATGACGTGCATAGAGCCCGGAAGTCTGTTCCTTCACACCACCGAAAGGATGGCCGACAACCAGTGTCGGGTATCTCTTTGCCGGATCATAATTGGCAGGGAGATAAAGATCACCGACCACATCAATCAGAAAACGGTTGTGAAATGTAACTTTCTGCTTCTTCACTCCATTCTCTACAACTACAACCGGTGTGCCGGGATTGGTTATTAATCCTTTACTTTGCAATACTTCATTCAATACCATGCGCCCGGCATCAGCTTCGCCACGACCAATCTGTTTCTCTACGATAATAAACAGACGGCGTAACTCGTCGGGCGTTACGCCCACGTTCAAAGCAATACCAATATGGCTTTTCATCATCGGCTCTACGCCGCCAATAGCGGCTAGTACCGCCACAGTAGCCATTTCACGCTCGCCATAAGTCAGTACATCACGTTCAAAAATATCGGCAAAAAGATGTTCTTTGAGAAACACTTCAATCTCGGGAGCCAATACAGCATAATCCGCTTTCGGAGCATCAACCGGCGCACCCGAAATCTCGGCAAGGATATCCCGTCCGCGCTCATATTTACTGCGGGTATCGGTAATCGGTGAGGCTTTACGTCCTCTTTTATCTTCAATACCATTTGCCTTACGCTCATTGAGTACGGCGACAAAAGTCTGTAATCCGCGAAGAGCTCGTGGAAAACCACAATAAGCATAAGAGTGAACCATTACTTCTTTCAATTCATTGACGGTCATTCCGTCCTCCAATCCTGCAACGAGGACCGGTTTTAGTTTAGTAAGGTCTCCTTTACCCACAAGGGCGGCAACCTCTACAATATATTGCTGCTTTTTATTCATAACTTGTTCTGCTTTCGGGGTTTGTGCCATGACTAAAGAGGCAAGACAAACCATCCATATTCCTAAAATGTACTTTTTCATTATCTCCCTTTTTCCTAGCGGACTAAACAGCACAAAGCCGACATCCGGTCCGATAGCGGACATTTGCATTTTCCTGTTTCCTAACTTTCTGTACTTCATATTCTCGTTATTTAGATGATTCAAATTACCTACTTTCGATGATGCAAAATTATGCGATAAACAGAAGCATGTCCATAGACGGATTACGGTTTCAAATACCAATTTTACTGATTGGATATCGCTTGCTTTCAGCAGAATAACACAAATTACCTATTCACTAACCGATATTACTGATTCTTTCAGGGAAAGGTTGCTTGTATATAAAAATCTGCTATCTTTGCCATAGAAATAAAGAATAGAGAGTATGGGAACAATCATAAAGTTAGATTCGGTGCAAGATTACAACGAACTGTTGGGAGTAGAGACTGTTCATCCATTGGTAAGCGTAGTCGATTTTTCTGAATTGGAGAGTGTCCGCCACTGTCTCAAGAATTTTGGTTTTTACTGCATTTTCCTCAAACATATCGATTGCGGCCCGCTGCTTTACGGACGTAACCAATACGATTATCAAGAAGGAACATTAGTCTTTATTGCACCGGGGCAGGTTGCCGGTGTTGATGACGGCAAAGTATCGTATCGGTATAAAGGATGGTGTCTGATGTTCCATCCCGATTTGCTGCGCGGTACCTCTCTCGGACGTCGCATGGCAGATTACTCGTTCTTTTCTTACTCGTCGAACGAAGCATTGCATATGTCCGAACGCGAACAGCAAATTATCATTAACTGTTTCCACGAAATCAAGGAAGAGCTGCAACACGCCATTGACAAGCACTCTAAACAAATCATTACGGCCAATATCGAAGTGTTGCTCAACCACTGCGTCCGTTTTTACGACCGCCAGTTCGTGACACGTGAAACGGCGAACAAAGACTCGCTAACTCGTTTCGAGGAACTATTACGTGGTTATTTTGCTTCGGATAAACCCCAGCAACTCGGCTTACCTTCGGTGGCATGGTGCGCTGACCAACTACATTTATCCGCTAATTATTTCGGTGATCTTATTAAGAAAGAAACAGGTAAATCGGCACAAGAGTATATCCAGCTGACCACCATCGACCGTGCTAAAGAATTGCTGATTGAAGGTAATAAATCGGTTAGCGAAATCGCCTACGAATTAGGCTTTAAATACCCACATCATTTAAGCCGGTTATTCAAAAAAGTGGTTGGAGTGGCTCCGAATGAATATAGGATAACAAATTAACCGGTCTTTCTATCATCATCCAGTTTTGAAGAACAATGGTCGGTGTAACGCAATAGAGCCTTTATTTAGTCAATAATAAACTTTCATTTTATTATTGTATTTAAGATCTTCCAGTGCAAAGAATAAAGAATTTCAGTGCATAAATTTATAATAGTTTATGCACTCGGGTAGTTGTCACCTTGTAACAGGACAATAGTCACCTTATAAAGAGATAAATGTCACCTTATAATATGATATTTGTCACTCTGTAAGATGATAACTTTCTTTGAAGGAAAGGAAAAGAAGAGAAAAGCACTAAAGATACAAAATTAATCTATGAAAAACAAGAGTGCAACAGGAAATTAGTATCAACCTGCCACACTAAATGCCATACTTTAAAGTGCCTACCTAATCTTATCAATGATTTAACAGAAAATATATCCATTATGCGAAAACAAATCTAAAACGATGTTGTTGATACCGAATCCATTTTGATTTCCTGTTTAAATCTTGACTATTATGAATGTACGGCTTATACATTCTTTCTATATGGCAGTTTTATTGGGATTTACCAATTCCTGCATATCCGATGATCTTTCCGATTGCCCCAGCCCTCAATATATAGTACAGGTATCTGTAAAAGATAAGAATTATAAGAATATTGGCGACTTTCCATAACTTGAATCTAAAGAAGAGAATGCACCGTTCCAACGTTTTGAAGGAACGATCTGTTATACTTTAAGTGAATCGACTACCCGTGCCCTTGTGAAAGAGTCTTCCGTGATGACAGTTTACGGTGAAGGCCAGACATACCCTATTATTCTTACCGATATTCCGGAGGGAGAATATATTCTGACTGTATGGGGAAATATGCCACCGGAGTATCCGGCAGGTATCTTGCACCAGGATACCAAAGAGCATACGGACATGTATATGACTACCCGTACACTCCGGCTTGACCGTTCCTATCAGACAACCGAACTTTCATTGGAACGAACCAAAGGTCTGTTCCTGTTACTTTGCTCCAACTTTCCGGCTACAGTGACAAGTGTAGGTCAAAGTATCAATCATCTTTATCAATCAGTAGATGCAAATTTCAATTATACAGGTAATACGAATGTAGAAAAACGTGTACCATTGCAGCCAACCATATCTACATGGCTTGCCCCCACTTCAGAAGGCCCCTCAAAAGTAAAGCTCATTTTTTATACGGATGACACAGGGGCAACTGCCCCCTTTCCGGAACTGCCGGAGATGGACCTCACCATGAAGCGCAACGAAATATCAGCTATCGCTGTAGATTATAAAAAAACAGATGGTGTATGTGAAGTCTGGATGTTCGTCCAAAAACAATGGGTCATGATTCATCGTCTGGATATACAATGATTATTCCCTTATTTTTTACTAAAACCTTTACGATTATGAAGAAATGGATGTTTTTTGTTGCAGCAAGCCTGTCTGTATTTGCTGCATGCTCTAATGAAGATGATCTGACTGTCCAACCCCAGCCGGAGGACGGTAGCGTTACTTTTGAACTTTCGGCCGTGAATAAACTTAGTGGTGGAATTTCCACCCGCACTCCGGTGTATAGCCAGGAAGCTTCCCAACATGTCACCCGGGTTAGCATTTATGCTTTCCAATTTGCTTCTGCCAGTTCCAGCTATCTGTATTATAAGACTTATACAGTGACAGACTGGAGTGATGGAACTACTTTTAAACACTTTGCCGTGCCTGATGGAAACAAGCTTCCGGGGGGAACCTATAAGTTTTTGGCAGTAGGACGCGATGCTTCAGACTTGTTCAGTATAGCTACGCCAACATCTACTACGACCTATGGTGATATGCTGGCTACGATTACGAGTACGGGACAGGAGTCTGAAATTTTTTCAGGCTCGGCAGATGCTACAGTTACCGATCAAGGTGCTCGCATAAGCATTGAAATGACCCGTAAAGTTGCCGGTATTCTCGGATATTTTAAAAATGTGCCACAACAGTTGAATAACAGTACAGTGCGATACTTACGCCTGGCGGTGAGCAATTCTAATCAACAAGTGAATCTGACTACCGGAACAGGTATTAATACGACTCCTGTCTCCTATAATATCATAAACCTTGGTTTGTCCGGGCAGGCTGTTTCCAATGGTGTATTTGCAGGGAATGATCTTTCATCGCAGGGAGTCGTAAAAGTTGCCAACTCACAGTTGGGCGGTGCTTTCTATATGCCGGTTAGTGGAGTAACCATGGTTCTTGGACTCTATGACACTTCGAATACGGCTATCAAGGAATGGACTGTGAAAGATAATACCAGCAATGCTACCACTTTTGACATTTTGGCTAATCACTTCTATTCTTTAGGAACCAAAGGAGCTGCCGGCAGCACGAATGGCGGTACTCCGGGTGACCCGGGCGATGATGATAATCCGATTGATTTATTAATTGACCAAAATATAGTAATTACAATCAGTCCGGCATGGTCATTGATTCATAACCTCATCATCCAGTAACAGAAACAGAATAGTAGATTTTGAGAATAACAGGTATGAAATTGACAAATCATATAATAGCCTTGTTAACGGGAATAGGAATGATTCTCCTGGGTGGATGTTCCACGGAAGAGAATCGGGACCTACTCCCGGATGAAAGCATCGTTCCTGTACATTTGGCTATCAGCGGAAATAGCAGTTATACCCGTGCACCGGGTGATGCTGCCCTTTCAGTGAACAGGATACTGATTTTGCCTTTCCGTAAAACGAATGAAGCATTGACGGATGATCCTGCCAATTTCGTACCTGAATACAGTTCGGCACGTCAACTGAATGTTAGTTCGTTTCCAGCAGTTGCTACCATGCTGAACTTATCTGCTGCGTCCACTTATCAGCTGGTAATAATCGGTTATAACCAAAGCGATTATGATTTTGCGAATCAGAATAGCGCTACACGGAAGTTCAGTATTGCTTCTACCGTTACACCTGCCACACTGGCAAACTTGTATCTGCAGCCAGCCAATGCACCGATTGTGCCGGAATTATTTTCCTGTACCGGGACCGGCTATTTGAAAAACGCCATGGTAGGACAAAAATTCAAACCTTCGCAGGTGGATAATGTGCAGGGAACGCTTACGCGGTTAGCAAGTGCCCTAAGCTTGCAAGTGAATAACGTTCCGGGTTATGTAAACACTATGACTCTAATAGCCGAACAGCTTGTAACGGGTATCAGGATTACGGATGCCGCCCCCTTGGTATGGCAGACGGCCGATGATAGTGGAACAAAGACATTAGGAACGCAAATGCCTGTTTCGGGCAGTGTGAGTTTTAATCTTTATATGCTGCCGACTACCACAACCAGGAATACATTACTTTATTTGGATGTAGCGTATGGAACCGGCTTCAAGGAACGATATACAGTGAAGATTCCCGATCAGACAGGAGTCGTGTCAGGCAACCGCATTACGTTCGATTCCAATCATTGGGTAAAGATTACAGGAAATTATTCCTCTATTAACCTGGGATTTACCTTATCCGGTGACATCAACCTGGATGATAATGCATGGGATGATATTCAATAATAATGATAAAAGCCATGAAAACAGCTTATTTGGCAATAGTAGCTTTATTCTTTTCCTTTCTCTTTGCCGGTTGTGACAAGGAGGAGGACAATCTATCGGAACCATCTTCCGGAAATCAATCTTCGGAGGGAGCTACATCGGATATACCTGACGGATATTTTGAGGTTCTGTTTTCGCCAAAGGAATCTCCCGATACTCGCGCCGCAGTTTCCGGTTCAGATCTCCGGGTACGTAGCATCCGTTATGTCATCTATAAGGCTACCGGTGAGTTTGTGAAAGAAAAAGTAGTATTAAAACCTACTGATTCCGCTCCGGTATGGCCTTTAGCCGCCATGAGAGATACGCTTCCCAAAGGACAATATACCGCTGTGTTCCTTGCGAATATGGATAAAACACAATTTCCGATATCAGGAACAGGAGGAAGCACTTATTCGGATCTATTGACTAATTATCAGACTATGCGTGCCAATGCCCGTATCAATCTGCCCGGTTCGGAGTTCTCCGACACTTCTGAATTTTATTTTGCAAGTGTGAGTTTTTCGAATACGTCATCACAACCTTCTGTTTTGTTACAACGTATTATTACAATGCTTAATCTCCGCCGTGTGTTTGTGGACTCGCAAACGGCATTGAACTCGCTTACAAACAATATCGTAACTCAAATCGGTTATAAAAATATAATAAAGACTACGGTACAAGGAGTCCTTCCGGGTTTGCTGAAAACGGCTATGGATTTGGGAACACTAGGGAATGCGGTATATGCTGTGGTGGGAGGATTGGATGCTGCAGTCAATTTGGTGACCAATGCATTGGTTCAACCGGTAACTGATGCATTATATAATCAGTTGTTGCAACAATTAGTGAATGAAATAGGCCGGACTCTTTCCGGTAACGCCACACAGGATGGTGCTTTGGGAGCTTTGGGAAATTTGTTGAACCCCTGGCGTGGTAGTGATGCTGCCTATGCTTTGGTTACCATTAATAACTTTCCGAAAGCTATAGATTTAGATTTGAATGTGACGGACACTTATTCCGGCGATCATCGCTTCCGTTACAGCTTTCCCCCCACTCCCGGAACCACTAATAGTGAAAAAGATATTCTTATCAGAGGATTCCACGGTGTGTTTAACGTGCGGGAGATTCATGTAGCCAACCCCGGACTTATCTCCGGTTTACTGGTTGATGAAGTTATAGACGGCAGTCTGTTGCTGAATGGCGCACTGGTGAATATAACCGATCCTATTCAGGCCACAGTAGAGACTAACTATCGTTATCGGTCAGATTACTCTTTCGTCAGCCTGGGATTGAAATCATATACCCAACAAACAGATGGCAATCATTCGCTGACTCTTTCTGTGAAATTGTCTAATATAGCTAATTTAAATGGTATCTTGGAGGGGATTCCACTCCTGGGTCCTGTACTAAATATTACAATTAAAGGGTTAATAGGCAATGTAACGGTCAGTGTGCCTATCAATCTTCCTTTATTGGGGGCCGATAATCTTAGCTTATCCGGTAGTTGGAAAACGCCACCAGTGAAATATTAGAATATTATATGGTCTTTTACTCATAAGGAATACAAAATAAGTCAGGCTTTTAACAGATATTCATTCGAATATATTATCTTTGTTTCAGTTTAACTGACCTAATCCCCATGAGAACAAGAACCTTTATTCTACTATGCATAACATTCATTATACAGTTTGCAGGTGTCTTTCCCCTTCAAGCCGGGCATTATTATTACAAGCAAATCTCCCTGAAAGACGGACTGCCTTCTACCGTACGATGCATCCTGACGGATGAACAAGGTTTTGTATGGATTGGAACCCGTTCCGGACTGGGACGATATGACGGGCACGAACTCAAAAAGTATATTCATCAGGCAGACCATCCTCATTCTCTCCCTCACAACTTAATCAATCAGATAACAGAAGACAAACAAAATAACATCTGGATTCTGACAGATAAGGGAGTGGCATGTTACCAGCGACAAAGCGATGACTTCTTCATACCTACGGACGAAAAAGGAAATAACATCTTAGCCTACTCGACTTGCTTAATGAAAGACGGAGTTTTATTCGGTTCACAAAACAAAGTCTATTTCTATAACTACCAGAATTCCTCTCTCCGACTTTTACAGACATTTAATCAAGAACCCAATTTCAATATCACACTGCTAAGTTTGTGGAATGCACATACTCTTCTTTGTTGCAGTCGATGGCAGGGACTACTTCTTCTGGATTTAAATACGGGCAAACACAGTCCTCCTCCTTTTGACTGCGGAAAGGAAATCATGAATATGCTTATTGATTCACAAAACAGAATATGGATAGCCCCCTACAACGAAGGCATCAGATGTTTCACCCCTGACGGCAAACAATTGGCTTCGTATACCACACACAACTCGAATTTAAACAATAATGTTGTCTTGAGTCTTGCCGAACGGGAAGGGAAAATATGGATCGGAACGGACGGAGGAGGTATCAATATCCTCGAACCAGAAACGGGACGTTTCTCTTTATTGGAGCACGTACCGGGAAGCGACAACTACTCACTGCCTGCTAACTCTATTCTCTGTCTTTACAATGACCGGAACAACAATATATGGGCAGGAAGTATCCGTAACGGTCTTATCAGTATCCGGGAAGTTTCTATGAAAACTTACACGGATGTATTGCCGGGCAGTGATCGCGGATTAAGCAATAATACCGTACTAAGTCTCTACCAGGAAGCTGATGACCGCATCTGGATAGGTACGGACGGTGGAGGTCTCAATCTTTTTAATCCTCTTACGGAGAAATTCACCCACTTTCCTTCCACATGGGAAGACAAAGTTGCATCCATTTGCCCCTTTACCTCTGGCAATCTACTGCTTTCTATCTTCTCACAAGGTGTATTTGTATTCAATCCGTCAACGGGAAAGAAAACCCCTTTCATTATCATTGATTCCGAAACATCTACACGCCTCGGAAGCCGGGGAAAAACAGTAAACTTATTCCAAAATACGCCTCACAGCGTACTGTTACTGGGAGACCATGTCTACCAATACCACTTGAAAGAACAAACATTCAGTATTGCCACCGAACAACAAGGAGCAGACATTATCGGCGCTATTTTACCTGTAACAAATTATCAGAATTACACGTATCTGAACGATACCAAACATATCTTCAGGCTGGATAATCATACCAACCGCCTCGAAGTATTGTACCAATGCAGCGGAGACACTCTTCTTAATTCTGTTTCACGGGATGAATACGGAAACTTCTGGATAGGAAACAATTACGGATTGACGCACTATCATCCTGCCACCCAAGAACAGACTCCGATGCCGACCTCCCTCTTTGGGGAAGTCACCCAGATAGTATGCGACCAACAAGGAAAGGTATGGATAGGAACAGATAACATGCTTTTCGCCTGGCTAATCAAAGAAAAGAAATTCGTTCTATTCGGTGAATCTGACGGTGTCATTCAGAATGAGTATCTATCCAAACCTCGTTTATTAAGTTCGCAGGGAAATATTTATATGGGTGGCGTGAAAGGATTGTTGCATATTAACAGTAATTTGCCTTTAATCACTTCCGAATTCCCGCAATTACAACTTTCGGATGTGATTATCAACGGAGAATCCGTTAATGATAAACTAAGTGGTACTCCTGTGGGTATTTCCGCTCCTTGGAACAGTAACATAACCATTAGAATCATGTCGAAAGAAAAAGATATCTTCCGGCAGAAAGTATACAGATATCAGATAGAAGGACTGAACGATCAGCAAATCGAATCATATAACCCTGAATTGGCCATACGTTCACTTCCTCCGGGAAGTTATAAGATTATGGCTTCCTGTACGGCCAAAGATGGCAGCTGGATTCCCAGTCAGGAAGTATTGGAACTAACCATTCTCCCTCCCTGGTATCGGACATGGTGGTTTATTCTCTGTTGTGCTATTTTCATTGCCGCTATCATTGTTGAAACTTTCAGAAGAACCCTGAAACGTAAGGAAGAGAAGCTGAAATGGGCTATGAAGGAACATGAGCAACAGGTATATGAAGAAAAAGTACGTTTCCTTATTAATATCAGTCATGAGTTGCGCACACCTTTAACGCTCATACATGCGCCACTTAGCCGGATATTGAAATCGCTTTCTGCCGAAGATACACAATATTTGCCAATAAAGGCAATCTACCGTCAGTCGCAACGGATGAAGAACCTTATTAATATGGTACTCGATGTACGCAAGATGGAGGTTGGCGAAAGCAAATTGCAGATACAGCCGTATGCTCTCAATCAATGGATTGAACATGTATCCCAAGATTTCATCAGTGAAGGTGGAGCAAAGAACGTCCGCATCCGTTATCAGCTTGATCCACATATCGATACTGTAAGTTTTGATAAAGATAAGTGTGAGATTATTCTAAGCAATCTGCTTATCAATGCCTTGAAACACAGCCCGCAGGATGCAGAAATAATAATTATGTCGGAGTTGCTTTCCGAAGAAAATAGCGTACGTATCTCCATCATTGACCGGGGAAACGGATTGAAACAAGTAAATACACAGAAACTCTTCACCCGTTTCTATCAGGGTACAGGAGAACAGAGCGGCACAGGGATCGGACTGTCTTATTCCAAGATTCTGGTAGAACTACACGGAGGTTCCATTAGTGCGCAAGATAATCAGGATGCCGGTGCAACATTCTTCTTTGAACTGCCCTTGAGACAACAATCGGAAGAGATTATCTGCCATCCGAAAGCGTATCTGAACGAATTGATGAGTGACGATAATAAAGAGCAACAACCGGAGGAAGATAATTTCGACACGAGTCCTTACAGTGTTTTAGTAGTGGATGATAATCCGGACTTGACGGACTTCCTGAAAAAGTCACTGGGAGAATATTTCAAACGGGTAGTGATCGCTTCGGATGGTATGGAAGCCCTTCAACTGACCAAAAGCCATGTTCCGGACATTATCGTCAGTGACGTGATGATGCCGAGAATGAATGGATATGAACTTTGCAAAAATATAAAGGAAGATATTACGATCAGCCACATTCCTATCGTTCTGCTGACAGCAAGAGATGATAAACAAAGTCAGTTGAGTGGTTACAAGAACGGGGCAGACGCTTATCTGACCAAACCCTTTGAGATAGAAATGCTGATGGAAATCGTTCGTAACCGGTTAAAGAACCGTGAATCTATCAAGAAAAGATATTTGAATGCCGGATTAGTCCCTGCACCGGAAGAGAGTACCTTCAGCCTGGCAGATGAAACATTCCTGTTGAAATTGAATAAAATTATTCAGGAGAATCTGGATAACAGTAATCTGGATGTCACTCTTATTTGCAAAGAAATAGGAATGAGCCGGGCTTCCCTTTACAATAAGCTGAAAGCTCTAACCGACATGGGCGCCAATGATTACATTAATAAATTCCGGATGGAGAAAGCGATTACGTTAATCACTCATACGGATATGTCTTTCACGGAAATTACCGAAAAGATCGGATTTACTACTTCACGCTATTTCAGTACGGCTTTCAAACAATACACAGGAGAAACGCCGACCCAATACAAAGAAAGGCAGAAACGAGAAAGGAAAGAATGAGAATAAAAAAAGGTGAACATCATGCGGATAGGAAATATCCACGATGATGTTCACCATCCATTTTATCATTGCATCTCACTTAATTTCAGCCATTCACTTTCTTATAATCCTCCAGGAACTTCTTCAATCCCGAATCAGTCAGCGGATGATTGAGCAATCCTTTAATAGCACTCAGCGGACAAGTAGCAACATCGGCTCCTACTTCTACACATTCGATAATATGTTTCGTATTACGAATGGAAGCAGCCAATACCTGTGTTTTATAGTCATACGTACGATACATACGTACGATATCTCCCACAAGCCTTACTCCATCTTCACAAATATCGTCCAGGCGGCCGACAAAAGGTGAAACATAAGTAGCTCCGGCTTTAGCTGCCAGTAATGCCTGTCCTACTGAAAAGACTAATGTACAGTTCGTACGGATTCCCTTTTCCGTGAAATGTTTGATAGCTTTAATGCCATCGGCAATACAGGGAACTTTTACTACGATATGCGGATTGAGCGCAGCAAGTTCTTCGCCTTCACGAATCATTCCTTCATAATCGGTTGCTATCACCTCGGCACTTACATCTCCGTCAACAATCTTGCATATCTTGACGTAATGTTCACGCTGGTTCTGTGTTCCTTTAATGCCTTCTTTCGCCATCAGCGAAGGGTTGGTAGTTACACCGTCAAGCACTCCGAGGTCATAAGCCTCCTGAATCTGCTCCAGATTAGCTGTGTCAATAAAAAACTTCATACTCTTAATTTTTAATGGTTAACGATCTAATAGTCAAAGATAAGAATTTATTTCTATTCATCCCTGATTAAGCGATCGTAATTGACGGATCAAGATATACATCCTGAATGGTATTCAATAATTCGACTCCTTCGTTCATTGGTTTTTGGAACGCTTTACGTCCGCTAATCAATCCCATACCTCCGGCACGTTTGTTGACTACGGCTGTAATGACAGCATCACGCAAATCGGAAGAACCGTGAGATTCTCCACCGGAGTTAATCAAGCCTACACGTCCCATATAGCCGTTGGCTACCTGGTAACGGCAAAGGTCAATCGGATGTTCGGAAGCCAGTTCGGTATACATACGCTCGTCGATTTTTCCGAAACCAATGGCCTTGAAGCCACCATTATTAGTAGGAAGTTTCTGTTTCACAATGTCAGCTTTGATAGTGACTCCCAAGCGGTCGGCCTGGCCTGTCAGGTCGGCGGCAGCATGGTAATCGACTGCACCTTTCTTAAAATCATTGTTGCGCAGGTAACACCAGAGGATGGTTGCCATACCCAACTCATGAGCATATTCAAAAGCTTCGGCAATCTCTACCAGTTGACGGCGACTCTGTTCCGAGCCGAAATAAATAGTAGCTCCTACGGCCACTGCTCCCATGTTCCAGGCTTCTTTGACAGTGCCAAACAACACCTGGTCGAAGCTATTCGGGTAAGAGAGCAGTTCATTGTGGTTCAATTTCACAATGAAGGGTATCTTATGCGCATATTTACGTGCTACGGATCCAAGAATTCCAAACGTGGAAGCTACTCCGTTACAACCGCCTTCAATAGCCAGTTTCACAATATTTTCAGGATCGAAATAGATCGGATTGGGAGCAAATGATGCTCCGGCAGTATGTTCGATGTCCTGATCGACAGGAAGTATAGACACATAACCGGTATTTGCCAGCCGTCCATGTCCCAACAGGGATTGCAGGTTGTTTAATACTCTTATGTTTCGATCCGAATCAATCCAGATTTTATCTATCGTATCGGGAGACGGAACATGAATTAATGATTTATTGATGGTTTCACAGGTATGTTCCAAATAATAACAGGCCTGATCTCTTAATAATTCAACTACTTTACTCATAACTTTACTTTTTAATATGTAACTATTTTATTTTTTCTTTCCCTGATTGGCAACTGCTTCCATTAGCTTTTTAATCTCTTCCGGATTTCCCAGGAAGTAGTCGCTGGATACATTCAGGTTTTCATCAAACTCAAATACGTAAGGCACAGCCGTAGGTAGATTCAGTTTGACAATATCTTCATCGGAGATGTTTTTTAGATGCTTGATGATGCCTCTCAAACTATTGCCATGAGCGACCACCAACAGCGTATGAGCTGTTTTCAGACTGGGGAATATATCACTTTCCCAATAAGGCATAATACGTTCAATGGTATCTTTCAACGATTCAGTGCGAGGTAATTCTGTATCGGGCACTTCATGATAACGGTAATCAAAATGCGGATTTCTCAAATCTTTTTCTGAAAGTGGATTAGGGGCTATATCATAACTACGGCGCCAGATGAGCACTTGTTCTTCACCATACTTCTCGGCAGTTTCGGCTTTATTCAATCCCTGTAAGTCACCATAATGTTTCTCATTCAGGCGCCAGTTCTTTTCTACAGGAATCCAGTCGAGATTCATTTTATCGAGTACACAATTCAACGTTTTCACTGCACGTTTTAAATAAGAGGTGTATGCTTTATCAAAATTAAAGCCATACTCTTTCAATGTTTCTCCGGCTTTTTCGGCTTCGGCAACTCCTTTTTCAGTCAGGTCTACGTCGGTCCAGCCGGTGAAACGATTCTCTTTGTTCCATGCACTTTCTCCATGACGGAGCAATACTATCTTTTTCATTGCTAAAAATCTCCTTTCTTCTTTTTATATATACAACAGATTGTTTCTTCACAAAGTTCACCAGAAAACAAATAGTTGTCAATACCCAGAAATAATGATTCTTTTAGTTGAGAAGTAATGTACGGTAATTAGGCATATAAAAAAATTACCCTCCTCTAACTCAAAACTTGCATGTATTGATCGATTATGAATCAAAACAAGTTTATCGTTAGAGAAGAGTAAGCCTGTTAGAGAGAGAGTTTATATATACAAGAAAATTTATTCTGCTCTTCTATTGTTCGTTTTCCTCTAAGTTATTTATCGGAAGCCTGCGTATCAGCATCTTTTCCATAATATCCTTCTTTTATTTTCTGAACGTTGCGCAGCAATGCCGCATAATGCCGGTAATTGAGATCTCCCTCCTTAGAAGCATCAAGTTGCTCTTTTACCGACTCTTCAATCTTATCTAAATGCTGTTCTACAAAAAGCTGAATATCAGAACGGCTGATTGCCAGATTTGCATTGGCACCATCTTTGCTACTAGGTTTAATCATGCCTTCGACAAACCCCAGATAAGTCCGGTGCAACTGACGGCGGAAATTATTCTCCAGTTCATTGGGATCATTCAACGGTTTCCATATTGCAGTAAATACATCGTTCAAATAATCATCGAGTGCATACGATTCCGAAGAACACAATGAGGTTGAGTAAATATTATACAACATTCCCGGTGCAAGTAGCAAAGCTACAACAGAGCTTTGGCGGTCACGAATCTCATCCACCGGTTTGACTCCGGTACAACTCACCACTTCATCAGGGTAGAGCCAGAGTGGAGCTACAAACAAATTGCGTCCCAACCATTCAACAGCTTCTTTCTGCAAACTGCGTGGCAGATAATCATGCACTTTGAGATCCGGCAAATTATTGGTATAGCGTCCTCCTATGTTCTTCTGCACTTGCAGGGTATACTTCAGATGTTGGGCACGAACCGAATTATAAATGGTGGTTAAGTCAGTGTACTCTCCGTCAGGCTGTGCTGTCCAGGTCAGTATGTTTTCCATCACTCTTTTCAGGTTCTTTATACCGTATTCATTGGCTTTCATATTATTGTCGCCCAAGTCCTCACTCTGGCTACGGGGATCAAATCCCTTTCCTTCATCACCAACAAACCACAAGCGATGATCTCCCCGCAGTTTTTTGGTTACTTCGGCACGTAATACGTCTTTTTCTTTATAAGGATCCTTAAATTCCGGACGATAGCGATATCCCCATTGGATAGCCCATTTGTCATAAACACCGATACGAGGGAACAATCCTTTTTCGGAAATCCGATCTTCCGGTTGGGCTACATAATTAAACCGCGCATAATCCATGATTGATACCGTATGACCATTGGCTTCTACCCAAGCTTTATCACGCAGTTTCTCTACCGGAGTAGCCGAACTGGCTGCCATATTGTGCCGTAAGCCGATACTATGCCCCACTTCATGTGAAGAGACAAACTGAATCAGACTGCCCATTAATTTGTCGTCAAAAGTCATCGTGCGTGCGCGCTTATCCAGTGGCCCGCACTGCACCATATACCACTTTTTGAGTAAGTTCATTACGTTGTGATACCAACAAATATGACTTTCCATAATTTCTCCACTACGCGGATCGACAATACGCGGACCGTAAGCATTCTCCGTTTCGGAGGGTAGATAACGTATCACACTATAACGCGCATCGTCCAAACTCATATTGGGATCGTTCGGCCATTCTTTAGCTATTATAGCGTTCTTGAATCCGGCAGCTTCAAATGCTGTATTCCAGTCTTCGACACCTGCTTTAAGATAAGGTATCCACTTCTTCGGTGTTGCCGGATCAATGTAGTAGATAATGGGATTTTTCGGTTCGGAGAGTTGTCCCCGACGGTAACGTTCCGGATCTTTCGGTTCCAACCGATAGCGCTGGATGATGGCTCCACGATCGGTAGTCTGCTGGTCGTCCGAAAATTCGGTCAACGAGTTTTGGAAAAATCCCACCCGGTCATCGGCAAACCGTGGCTGCATCGGTTCTTTGGGTAACATCACGATGCTTGTATTCAGTTTCACAGTCACCGAACCAGTCTGTGCAGCCGGTAGTCTACCAGCACTAATACTATAAGTACGCAAAGTCACTGCCTCCACGTTGATAGGATAGGTTTTTATCGTATCCATAAATGTGCGGTCCTGGGCTAAAGTACCGATGCCAAGAATGGAACGGTCGCTTGAGGTAAAGCCACACAATTTATTATCACCTAAAAAGAGTTTTGATACATCAATGAGCTGTGCCTGAGTCTCCGGATTTCTACCGATTACATCAAACTTATAGATTACAGGATCTACAGTCGATTGTTTCAATGCCTCGGCAATGTTATCACCCGGACGGGCAAACTGTGATTGCACATATTCGCGTAAAAAGAGAGTCTTATCATCATGCTGTTCCCAATAAACAACACTCCGGTTCACCTCTTCTCCGCTAAGCATTTTGAAACCCTGTGGCACTGCTTTAAACCGGGTCACAGCCAACAACAACCGTCCTAAAAG
The DNA here is from genome assembly GCA_019412865.1 of Bacteroides sp. GTDB lineage: Bacteria > Bacteroidota > Bacteroidia > Bacteroidales > Bacteroidaceae > Bacteroides. The sequence continues at coordinate 32,717 of DXOJ01000490.1, forward strand.
AGTATCCGGCACTTCAAAATACCAGTTATCTTTGATGTGGCGTACCGTAAACATACCCTCACATTCACTTCCTCCATCTTTCAACAGTTTTTCATAAGCCGTTACTTTCTTAACAGTGTCTTTCTTGACCGTATCTTCCTGTGCTACCAGTTTCTTCTTTCCACTTTCCAGAAGAGATATACCACTGGCACGAGCTCCCACACCTTGCAAGGACAGGAACGCCAACACAGCCATCATCAAAATCTTTCGCATAGTTTTCTCTTTATTTTTTTTATTCGTTAGTGTTCATTGTCAGGTTCGGATTTTTTTCACGGGCAGCCAACGGGAATGGAATGATATACAACCGGGAATCCGGCTTCAACGTATATGTCTTTTTCTCGACATCCGTAGATACCAGCGGGAAAGTACGGGTGATTGTCTTTGCGTAATCAGCTTCCGTATTGTATCGTTTCAAATCCCAGAAGCGACTAAATCCGGAGATTAACTCCTTACGGCGCTCATCAATGACTGCCTGCACCATCGCACGTTCGGTAGCAGGTTCCGGCAATACAGCTTCGGCTCCCTTGATTCGTTTTTCACGCAACTGATTCAATGTTTGGACAGCTCCCGGTATATCTTTCAGCCGTGCTTTCGCTTCTGCCAGAATCAGGTAAACTTCGGCAGTACGCATTCCCACAGACATAGGCTGAAACTTAGAATAAGTAATCGAAGTATTCCACAAAGCAGCTCCTGAACCTTCGTCAAAGTAGTATATACTGTTGTCACTCGTTTTAAAGAATTGGTTCAAACGTTCATCATTCTGCCCGAAAAGTTGTACCATCTCCGGGCTAAGCATACCATAACAAAAGGCCAAAACTTCAGTAGGACCACCCATATAAGCATAGTTCAGCACTTCCGGGTTACCGCCTTTGGCATAAGTAGTAACCTTAGTCGGACCTCCTTTAGCTCCCAAATCAATATAATCAATCAGGGTATTATTCAACTTCAATGATTCTTCGGCAGCTTCTTTCGCTTTTTTCCAATCTCGATGGAACAGATAAACACGGGCAGCCAACGCATATCCAAAAGCTTTTGACGGATGATATACATTCACCGGCTCTTCCTGTAAATAAGGAAGCGCTTCTTCTATATCCTTAATAATAAAATCGTATACTTGAGCAACCGTAGATTTGGTTGGAGTAGCCTCCAAATCATATTTATCAATGATAGCAACTCCACCGTCAGTGGCTGCAGTTTCCGGATTATATGCTTTCGCAAATGTATTTATCAGAATAAAGTGATCCCAGGCACGCATGATCTTTGCTTCCGCTTTTGCCAATTCCTTAACATCTTTATCACCCAGACTAGCATCAACCAATGAAATTACGATATTTGACCGTAGGATATATGTATAACAATTTTCATATAAATTGTTATCACTTAGCTCTTTCCGGTTAGCTGCCTCATTAAAAGTCATGTTAATACCATCCCATGAAATAAATTCATTACCTATGATATTCGATTCTTTCGACCAGACATTATCGCTCAACAAGGCAAAAGCTGCCGGATGGTAGGCCCGGTTGGGCAGGGCTATCAATTCATAATAAGTATCAGTAGAATCCACCGTTTTCTTGCCTGTAGGAGTAATATCCACATAGTTTTCACAGGCTGCAAAACCCAATATGAGAATAACTGGCAATATATAAAGTAATTTACGCATATCTTATATCTTTTAAATGGTTAGAAACTTGTTGATAATCCGATGGAGTAAGTCTTGGGAGAAGCGATGCCACGTGTACCGTCATTCATTCCATAGCTTTCCGGATCAATATCACTTCCTGCCTTACACCAGGTAAACAGATTATTTACCTGCACTTTCACTTTCAGAGAAGAGAGGCGGAGGTGTTGGCAAACCGTAAACGGTAAGTTATACCCTACACTCAAGCTACGCAATTTTACATAACCTGCATCTTTCACATTGATGTCACCGTATTGCCACCAATCTTGGAAAGTGCTGGCATAAGTTTTCACCTGTGCCGGTATATCGAGGTACATACGTACCTGTGCATTCGAATCATCCGCAGTCCAACGGTTGGCAATTCCTTTCAAGGTTTGAGTACCTAACTGGTCATCCATTTTTAATACACTGTTACGCAGCTTATTACCACCAGCATACACAAAGAATGCATTCAAATCAAAATTCTTATAGTTGAATCTTAACCCCACTGACCCGCTGAATTTCGGAGTCAGCGAACCAAGGTTCACCAAGTCATCAGTACCTTTGAGCGAAGAACCAGAAGTGATACTGGCTACCGTGCCGTCTTCATTAAATTTCACCAGATCATTTCCATCTTTGTCCACTGCTACCGGATATCCATTCTCCATACGATCTATACGGTAAGCCCATAACGTATTATAACTAGTACCTTCCATAAAATAGTTCAGCGGACTCTTTATAAAGAGGCTCGCATTGTCGGATTCACTATGATCCACCTTCAACATTTTGTTCTTATTATGGTCAAAGTTAAAATCTACAGCGAAGTTCCAGTCTTTCTTACGTATGATATTGGCTGAAAGGGAAAGCTCTACACCACGATTACGCATCTCACCATTATTTACTACACGTGAGCCAGCTCCTAAAGTCGGATCCATATATCGGCGTACCAACAAATCAGATGAGTGACGATTATAATACTCCAGAGTACCACTTATCAGATTCTTGAAAAGACGGAAATCTAATCCTATATTGTAAGTAGCCGTTTTCTCCCAGCGAAGCTTCGGATTCGGCAGATCATCATCCTCGTAAGTCAGATAAGTCGTTTTGATGGGATTGCTCTGTGTTTTTTTCTTTACAACAAAATAGGTAGTCGAAGCTTGATCTACATTACCGTTAATACCGTACGTCATACGTAGTTTAAGGTAATCCAGCCAGGAAATCTCTTTCATGAATGATTCTTCCGACAGAATCCAAGACGCACCGACTGACCACAAAGGATGGCGCTGATTACGTATATCGAGCCCGAACAAATCGGCTTGATCCCAACGAATACTTCCGGAAAGATTATAACGTGACAGATAAGAGTATCCTGCATTTGCATAAAAAGACGCATAACGATGGCGTGACTCGTGCAAAGTAGCAGACAGCCCCGATAAAGTAATCGTTCTGTCAGAAAGAGCACTGGTTCCTACACCGTCACGATAGGCTTGCCAATTCATAAAATCAGAAGTTAATGTTTGCGGATCGTAGCCATACAACAATTGGCGGGCAGGTGTCGGAATCTTATTTTCACGAAATTCCAGACCGGCAATGGCAGTTACTGCATGGTCCTTCCAAGTTTTATCAAAGTCTATTTGGTTTCGTACCGTGTAACGCTTACTTTCAACTTCTGTCTGAGAAAAACGTCCCCCTTGCGGCAATTGTGCTTTTCCATTTGTATCAACCATACTGTTATGTAGCATACGCATTGCATAAGTATTTTCCGACTCAAATAGTTCACTCTTACCTTTATTCCATTCATATTGATACATGAAGTTGTATTTGAACATTTTCAGGAAACGAGCCTGTAAACTTACAAACGGACGAATACTAACATCATGTGACTTTGTTATGCTTTCCTCCAATGCATCAAGTACATTGAAACCAAACGTTCTATAAGGTGAGACACCTTCAGCTTTTCTTACAACACTCCCATTATAGGAAGGATATGCACCTACATTCACATAAGGAGAAGTATAATGGTTACCGTCGGCATCCAATATCCGCTCATATCGTTGTTGCAGGGTATAGCTGGTATAACTGCTATTCGGAGTATGACTACGTCCCATACGTACGTCCACTCCGGCATTCAGATTCAACCAGTTTGTGACCGCATAATTCGATTTATAGTACAAAGAAATTTTATTACTTTTACCGCTAATAACGCGCTGACTATCCTTTTCATAATTGAAAGAAAGGAAATGATTGCTATTTCCGGCTTTCTGTGATACAGTTACATTATAGCGCTGGGTTATAGCCGTACGCCAAGCATTATCACGATATTCCTTATAATAATCATTATTACGCCATTGTCCCAACGTAGCATTTACTTCACTACTGGTAATATCTCCATTGGCCTGATCCAGATAGAGTTGGAACAAGGGATTATAATAATTGTACTGAAAAGAAGATAAAAAATTCGCCGCACTTCCTTTTTCCGCTACATTAGCATCAAAAACAGCTGTTTGATAATCAATAATATCACTTGTTGAAGCTAAGTTCAAGCTCTTGAAACTTGGTTTGGTAGTGATAAACCAGTCTGCATTAATACTCACGTGCGCACCTTCTTTCTGAGCTTGTTTCGTGGTCACTACAATAACACCATTGGCTGCCAAAGCACCATAAATACTAGCAGCGGCAGCATCTTTCAAGACTGTGATACTTTCCACATTATAAGGATTTATCTCGCTCAAGCTTAAATTGGTTGGCATATCGTCCACAACGATCAGCGGATTTGTTCCTACGTCATCCGAGAACGTACCTACTCCACGAAGAATAGGACTCATATCACCCGTATTCGGATTAATATTCATACGCAAACCTGCTATCTGCCCTTCCAGAGATGAGGCCAGGTCACTGTGCATCTGTCTGTTCAGTTGTTCGGAATCAACGAAACCGAAAGCTGCAGTAGAACGTTCACGACTAATACGCTGATAGCCCGTCACCACAACATCTCCCAATTGTTGCTTGTCCTCATGCATTATCACCCGGACATTGTTACGGTCTTTAACAGAAACCTTTTCCGACTGCATACCGACGAAAGACACTTCCAATGTATGTACATCCACCGGAACTTTACAAGTAAAGTTTCCCTCTGCATCTGCAATAGCACCAAAAGGACTATTGAGCACTTTGATATTTGCTCCCGGCAAAGGATTACCACCCTCATCCACTACCTGTCCCCCAACATTTCTGAACTTACCTGAAGCAGTTGTCGAGGTAGCTTTCACTTTACGGACAGTGATGAAATTTTGTTTCACATCATACTCAAAAGGCTTTCCTTCCAGCATCTTCTGAAGTGCTGCAAAAGGAGACATCTGATATATACTCACAGTTACACGATAGGGTGCAACGTCTTCACTGGGAAAATTCACCTTATAACCAGATACATTGCTGAACTGTTTCAAGGCCGAACCGAGCGGTTCGTTTTTCATCTCTAAAGAAATCTGCCTGTTTTCTGCATTCTGCGCCCATCCTTGCAAGGCTGTTGCTGTAAACACCAGCAATAGAAAGGCAGTTCTCATCCACACAAGCTTTTTTTTAGTTCTTTTTTCTAATAATGTAATTTGTTGCTTTTTCATAAGAGTTGTATTTGTATAGTTAAATCTGCTTGATTGTAATGGTCCCGTCCTGATAGTCCACCTGCACTTTCTCCAACTTATTCAGCAGTTCCAATGCTTCATCCAAATGGGTATTTTTATTAGCCCAGAAGTTCAACCTGATATGGTACAGTTCGCACCGCTCAAAATCGATATTCACATTATACCATCTTCCCAAAGCACCCATGATTTCTTCCAACGGCACATCCTCAAAGTAGAACATTCCCTCTGTCCAGGCTGTATATGTAGCGATATTCACTTCTGATACTTTTTCCTCTCCGGTTTCCGTATAGGTCAAATCCTGTCCCGGACGTAATGTTACCGACTTATTGTTAACTGTGTTTGTGACCTGCACCTTACCATTCACCAAAGTTACATGACGATCTTCAACACTATAGGAACGCACGTTGAATTTAGTTCCCAGCACCATGGTATTCATGCCATTAGCACATACAATAAACGGATGTTCGGCATCTTTTGCCACTTCAAAGCAAGCCTCCCCTTCTAGTTCCACACGTCGTTCTTTTCCATGAAATGCCACAGGGTAGCGCAAACGACTTTCAGCATTGAGCCATACCTTAGTCCCATCAGCCAGTACCAGCAGAAAATCTTTTCCACGTGGTGTAGTCAAAGTCTGACAGCATACAGTGTCTGCCGAGACAGTTTTCCAGTCTTTCACATCCATCACACTGTCTGTCAATAACTGCTGTTCACTACGACCATCCATTTGTAGGACCACATGTTCATCATTGTTGTTCGCAGCAAAAAAACGTATCGGCTGTTCTGCAGGTAAAGAAGTGGAAGGAAGCAAAGAAGGAATCAGAAAAGCCAGTATCAAGACAGCTGCAACAGAAGAAGCAATTGCCAAGATACGCATTTTCTTTCTGTACTTGCGTTTCCGTTGCAGATTCTCACGTATCACAGCTTCCTTACAAGCCATTAATTCCAAGAAAAGTTCTTTATTTTCAGGTATACCTATCCACTGAAGAAATTCATCAGTTTCTCTTAATTGTGGATGTTGTATGGCACGAAGTGCATAATCTAATTTTTTATCTGAATGGTCTATCATAGTGTCAATAGTTTCATTAAACACGTAAAGGTTACTGAAACTGATGACACCCCGATAGGATTTTTTTTAAAAAAAGATGGTTAATTGTTTTCGGAGTATCTTTAAAGCTCTGGCAATGTGCGTTCTAACGGTATTATCACTAATACGTAACTTTTCACTGATTTCCGCACATTTCTTTTCATTTAAGAAGAATTCTTCCACTACGGTTCGCATTTGTGGAGCCATCTGGCGAATACTCTCCTGCATCCGGTTTATCTTGTCTTCATACTCACGGTATTCTTTCACAGTCCAGCCACTGTAAAGTTCTTCCAGATATCTTTCCGCATTTTTATGCACCACGTTCTGATGACGTATTTGGTCAATACAACGATTTCGCACCATGACGAAGAATAACGGCAGCAGATCCTCTTCCGTTGTCAACCGTTCGTTGCTCTCAAGCACCGAACAAAAGACATCGTTCACCACATCTTTTGCGCTTTCCTCATCATTCAGCAGATTATATGCATGAATATAGAGTTTTTGCCAATGTTCCCTGTATATAACAGTTATAGCATTTTGACTATTATTCATGTATTTATAGTTACTTTTTGCGTTTCATAGAGCGCAAAGATAACCAATTGGAGCAAAAAACACTCTATTTATTAAAAAAGATTATAATTCATATAAATACATTTGTTGTTATAGACATATTCTATTCCCATCGTCTGACTCTTAATATTTTGACACTATGTTTCTCTCCAGAAAGATACGATTCACAACTATATCCGGCCGTTTCCATTCATCTGGACGTTGATTTAATCTTCGCTTTATCTTTACGCGTACAGAATGCTTCGGTTACTTTTTTTACACGAAGATAATTTATTGATACTCTGCTCATATATGCCCATTTTCTTTGTAATACATACTTTCCTTGTGATACAATCATACTATCTTTTACTTTTTTAAGGTGGAATTCAACAAAAATGATTATTTTTACGAGCAAATTATTGTCTAACTACCTGATAATACAGACATACCTTGAAAATAAACGAACAAAACGAAAGCGAATTCCTACAAAAGCTTATGAACAAAGCGAATATAGGATGGTGGGAAGCTGACTTGAAAGCAGAGACTTACAAGTGTTCGGAACTTATCTCCCAACTACTCGGAATAGGAGAAGACGGGCTCATCAGTTTCGAAGATTTCAACAAGCGTATTCTAAAAGAAGATCAGGGATACGCAACTTTTCCGTCTTTTGACAAAGTACAACAGACTGTAGAAGAAATATACTTGTTTGATACTCCCAAAGGTCATGTATGGATTCGTAGCAAGGCATGCTTCCAGGAAACAGACGAAAATGGTAACACCAAAGTATATGGAATTGCCGAAACCCAAGAGGGAATTCATATAGCATCTGCACACCAGGCTCTACAAAATAGCGAGCGGATCCTTCATAATATATATAAGAATCTTCCGGTAGGCATCGAATTATATGATAAGGACGGTCAAATGGTCGACCTGAATAAAAAAGATATGGAAATGTTCCGTATTTCCAATAAAGAAGATATTTTGGGAGTCAACATTTTCGAGAATCCTATATTGCCGGAAGAGATAAAACAGAAAATAAAAGACAATGAGAACGCAGATTTTACATTCCGGTATGACTTTTCCAAAATCAACAAATATTATCAGCCTAACAGTACAACCGGTTTCATTGACTTAACAACCAAAGTCACCACTCTATACGATCACAATCACGAACCTATCAACTACCTCTTAATTAATGTAGACAAGACCGAAGATACAATTGCTTATAATAAGATTCAGGAATTCGAGAGTTTTTTCGACCTGGTAGGAGATTATGCCAAAGTAGGTTACGCGCACTTCGATGCTTTGAGTCGGGATGGGTATGCTTTGAGAAGCTGGTACAGGAATGTAGGTGAAGAAGAGGGTACCCCATTGCCGGAAATCATCGGCATTCATTCCCATTTCCATCCAGAAGATCGGGCTGTGATGATCGACTTCCTGGATAAAGTGATAAAAGGAGAAAGTTCCAAGCTATCCCGCGATGTCCGGATTCGCAGAGCAGATGGAAATTACACTTGGACACGGGTTAACGTATTAGTAAGGAATTACCAGCCCCAGGACAATATCATCGAAATGCTGTGTATCAACTTTGATATTACCGAACTGAAAGAGACAGAGCGGATGCTAATTGGCGCCAAAGAGAAAGCTGAAGAAGCCGACCGGCTAAAATCTGCTTTTCTTGCGAATATGAGTCATGAGATACGTACCCCGCTCAATGCGATAGTAGGCTTTTCCAGTTTGCTTGAGGAAGCGGAGGATGCAGAAGAAAAACATCTGTATGCAACGATTATTGACGAAAACAACAAGCTCTTGTTACAACTGATCTCGGATATTCTTGACTTGTCAAAGATTGAGGCAGGGACTTTCGACATTATCCCGGAACAAGTGGATGCACAACAACTTTGCAACGAACTGCTACAATCTATGCAGGTAAGGGCTACAGAGCAAGTAGAGATTCTCTTAGCACCGGAACTGCCCGAGCTTACTTTTACCAGCGACAAAAACAGGTTGTATCAGGTATTGCTGAATTTTGTAACGAATGCTCTGAAATTTACTTCCGAGGGCAGTATTGTTATTGATTACCGAATCAACGGAAATGAAGTCAGATTCTCGGTTCAAGATTATTGCTGTCCGATTAAACTCGACAACAATAAAAATAGTGTGCTCGACTGCT
>DXOJ01000491.1 GCA_019412865.1 Bacteroides sp.
AAATGGTCAAATTGGCCACTATAAGATTATTATTGAGGAAAATTTAAACAGGCTCATAACTATGAAAATGAAAACTACTGCTCCTAATCCGTTATTTGCAAAGATCAGGTTGTTTCTTATTGTATTGACTTCCTGTGTGATCGCCACTTGTATCTTCTTGATTATTATTCATCCGGAAGTATGGATGATACCGGCATGCGGAATAATAATCGCATTGTGTATTTTACTATATCAAGTATATTGCATACGCAAGAACCGGAAGAGAATTTAAATATATTGTTGCTTTTTCAGTTCTTCGGCAACAGTAACCAGTTCTTTGTACCATTCTTCACCGAACTTACGGATTAAAGGCTCTTTCAGAAACTGATATACGGGAAGATTCTCTTTTTTTCCCAGCAAAACCGCTGCTTTGCATATGTCCCAACGATTATAATTCACCGCTTTATAAGGTCCGTAATCTCCAATCCGGATAGGGTAAAGATGGCAGGACACCGGTTTATAGAAAGCAGTCTTTCCCGCTCGATAGGCCTTTTCGATTGCGCAATAGCAGCAACCATTCTCATCATAACAAGTAAACACACAGTCCTTATTATTGACAATAGAAGTCACCAAATCACCTTCCTGATCCGTATATACCACCCCTTGCTTTTCAATCACCGCACGTGCTTCCGAAGCCAGTTCGTCCCAGATAACCGGCAAAACCTCTTCCAGCTCCATCACCTCATCCAGCTCTACCGGAGCACCGGCATCACCTTCAATGCAACAAGCGCCCTTGCAGGCACCCAGATCGCAAAGAAACTTCTCCTGAAATACATCAAGAGACACTACTACATCACCTATTTGTATCATTTTAAACCTTATGTGAGACAAAAAGGGCGGAGTTCTACTCCGCCCTCCCAATTATAGAAATTTAAATTACTTAATCAAAACGTTTCCGTCCATTTCAGCCGGAGCAGCCAGACCCATAATCTTGAGAATAGTCGGAGCAACATCTGCCAGACGACCGTTTTCTACTTTCGCAGTTTTGTTCTCTGTTACATAAACACAAGGAACAGGGTTCAAAGAGTGAGCAGTGTTCGGAGTACCGTCTTCGTTCAAAGCGTGGTCAGCATTACCATGATCGGCAATGATAATTGCTTCGTAATCCTGTGCTTTGGCAGCTTCGATTACATCTTTCACGCAAGCATCTACAGCAATAACAGCTTTCTCGATTGCTTCATAAATACCGGTATGACCTACCATGTCACCATTAGCGAAGTTCACTACGATGAAATCATATTTGTTCTCGTTGATGGCAGCCACCAGTTTGTCTTTTACTTCGAAAGCGCTCATTTCCGGCTTCAAGTCATAAGTAGCCACTTTGGGAGAAGGAACAAGAATACGATCTTCTTTGTCAAACGGAGTTTCACGTCCACCATTGAAGAAGAATGTTACGTGTGCATACTTTTCTGTTTCAGCGATATGAAGTTGGCTCAAGCCTTTAGAAGCAAGATATTCGCCCAATGTATTAGATACATTATCTTTGTCAAACAGGATATGAACACCCTTGAAAGAAGCATCGTACGGAGTCATACAGTAATATTGCAGGCCCGGGATAGTGTGCATACCGGCTTCCGGCATATCTTGTTGAGTCAATACAACAGTCAACTCTTTGGCACGGTCATTACGGTAGTTGAAGAAGATAACCACATCACCTTCTTTGATTGTTCCGTCGCAGTTGGCATTCACAATCGGTTTGATGAATTCATCTGTAACACCTGCATTATAAGAGTCCTGCATGGCCTGAACCATATCGGTAGCTTTCTCACCTATGCCGTTTACAAGCAGGTCATAAGCTTCTTTTACACGTTCCCAGCGTTTGTCACGGTCCATAGCGTAATAACGGCCGATGATAGAAGCAATCTTGCCTGCAGATTTCTCACAGTGTGAAGAAAGTTCTTCGATAAAGCCTTTACCGCTCTTCGGGTCAGTGTCACGACCATCCATGAAGCAGTGGATAAATGTATTGTCGATGTTATATTCTTTAGCGATATCGCAAAGTTTGAAGAGATGAACGAGTGAGCTGTGTACGCCACCGTTAGAAGTCAGCCCCATAAAGTGAACACTCTTTCCGTTTTCTTTTGCATAAGAGAAAGCAGAAACGACTTCAGGATTTTTCAGGATGCTATTATCAGCACATGCACGATTGATTTTTACCAAATCCTGATAAACCACGCGTCCGGCACCGATATTCAAGTGACCTACTTCCGAGTTACCCATCTGTCCGTCGGGCAAACCTACGTTTTCACCGCTTGCCTGAAGTTGAGAGTGAGGATAAGTAGTCATCAGATAATCCCAGTAAGGAGTGGGAGTGTTGAAGATTACGTCGTCTTTCTT
>DXOJ01000492.1 GCA_019412865.1 Bacteroides sp.
AAAGGCTCCATATGCCCTAAGGGGCACACGAAGCCCTATTTCGTTCCTTTTAAAGGAACAAGGTCGTTTTTTCTTTATTCATTCAATAAATAAATCCGGATTGTCTATCTGTAAAAATAAACAAAATTCCAAAGCGGTATTACTGTACGTTCATTACAATCGTTTTCAACTTATTTCTATCAGAAGTTCCTCCATACAGTAATTCATAAGTACCTTCCAACGGACGCATCGTATTCGACTCTACATCAAACCATTCAAAGTTCTCACCGGTAAGAGGAATAGCTACTGATTCAGTTTTCCCTGCCGGAATATGAACGCGTTTGAAAGCACGCAAGGTATAACGGGGACCTTCCTTATCACCCGGACGTCTCAAATAAACCTGAACCACCTCTTCTCCATCACGTTGCCCGACATTGCTTACCGGAATAGTCAATACTACATTTTCACCTTTGGCGATTGTATTCTTGCTCAATTTAGCTTCTCCATAAGTAAACGTAGTATAACTCAACCCATGACCGAATGGGAAAAGTGGTTGCTGTTGCATATATCGATAGGTACGCCCCTTCATGGAATAGTCTTCAAAGTCCGGCAATTGATTCACATCCTTATAGAAAGTGACCGGCAGGCGTCCACCGGGATTATACTCTCCCCAAAGAGCATCAACGATAGCTGTACCACCCGCCTGTCCCGGATACCATGCCTGCAGAATCGCTTCACAAGTAGTCGTTTCGGGCACTAGTCCGATAGCTGAACCGGAATAATTGATAAAGACAACCTTTTTACCAGCCTTCTTCAAAGCTTTCAACAAATCACGTTGAACGTCCGGAAGTTCAATATCCGTACGGTCACCACCCTTAAATCCGGGAACCTCTACCGGCATTTCCTCACCTTCCAGACTTGGAGAAATTCCACCAGCAAAAAGAATCACATCAGCATCCATTACTCTCTTCACTGCGAGGTTCAAGTCGATCCCGACCTCTTTGCCCAAATCAAAATCAAGTGTAGCCCTTTCATTCCGTTGTTTGAATAAAATCTCGATATGATACTCTTTTCCAGCTTTCGCCTGTAACGTATAGAGGTTCGTCGGATTCTTAACATATATTTTCCGAGCCACTTGCTCACCATTTATAATAAGAGTCACTTCACCATCCAATTGAAAACGGAAAGCAACATCACCGGACTGCGAAGGACGAAAGACAGATTCATAACGAGCCGAGAAATTAGTAATTTCCACACCGGGCGCAAACGTAGTAGCCCCTGTTGTTGCAAAATGGAACGGAGTGGAAATCTGGTCAGTAGTGACCACTTCCCCTTCACGATCACGATTATTCCAATATTCTGCCAAGAAACCGGGTTTACCATTTATGCTACATTCATCAAACAGGCTTTGGAGTGTCTTTCCGTCCACACGGTCACAACCCGGTTCGTATATGATTTGTCCTTCCGGTAGTTTGGCACGGACAGCTTCCAATAAGGTAACCGTATGTGCCGGAATACCGTTATAATTTCCCCACTGCATCACGGAGTCATTGGCATTAGGTCCCATAACGGCTACTTTCAGATTGGTATTCAGAGGCAGGATGTTGTTTTTATTCTGCAAGAGCACCAATGATTCACGGGCCATACGCAAAGCCAATGCCTGATGTTCCTTACTATTCAACACAGAGGTTGGAATTTCCGCCCAGGCCGGTTGTTCGTCCATTTCTCCCAGTTCAAAACGTGCTGTCAACAAACGTTTCAATGAAATATCTATTTCTTTTTCGTCAATCAAACCGGCTTTTACAGCATCCGCCAGTGAAGCATATTCACTTCCACATTCAAGCTCTGTACCCGCCCGCACAGCACCAGCCGAAGCGTGTTCCTTATCCGGATGAGTCCCATGCGTTCCCGGTCTATAGAAATCGGAGATCGCTCCACAGTCAGAGACTACAATGCCTTTGTATCCCCATTCATCCCGCAATATTTGCATCAACAGGCGATTGCTGCCACAACAAGGCTCTCCCTCAAAACGATTGTAGGCACACATCACTTCCTTTACATGCGCTTTCTGTACCAAATCTTTAAAAGCAGGCAGATAGGTTTCCCATAAATCCCGGGGATCTATATTCTCCGCATCAAAACTATGCCGGTTCCACTCCGGTCCTGAATGAACAGCAAAGTGCTTGGCACATGCGTGCAGCTTATCATACCTGGCATCTTCCGGTCCTTGCAAACCACGGACTACAGCCATTCCCATTTGTCCTGTCAGATAAGGGTCTTCACCGTATGTTTCCTGACCGCGTCCCCAACGAGGGTCACGGAATATATTGACATTCGGTGTCCAGAATGTTAATCCCTGATAGCGTTTCAGCACGCCGCTTTCACCGAAAATACGCGATTTTACGCGAGCCTCATCAGAAGTGGCATTGAACACTTCATATAATAATGAATCATTAAAAGAAGCTCCCATACCGATAGACTGGGGAAAAACAGTAGCCAATCCGGCACGCCCCACACCGTGCAACGCTTCATTCCACCACTCATATTCTTTAATTCCCAGTCGAGGGATAGCAGGTGACGCATTTTGCATTAATGATACTTTTTCTTCCAAAGTCAACCGAGGCAACAAATCCTCCGCCCGTTGTTCCGCCGCTAAAGAAGTGTCCTGGTAAGGCAGCAATTGCTTACATGCCGAAAACGATAACACCAAACAAACACCCATAATCGGTATCCAACCTCTTTTCATAATATTATACTTATTAGTTATGATTAATTTGGAAACAAAAATAGCCTATTTTCCAATAAAACAATGTTTCATTGGTTACAAATACATATTTGTTTGTTACATTGACGCATCACAGAACGAATAATCAAAAGAGTCCACATCTACATAACCGCCTACAGAACGTGTAGCATAGTTAAATATGGCAAACTTACTGCCCATAAACATACGGGTGTAGTCAAATTTCATCTTGACAGGCAGACCAACAGGTATCCATGCTTTCCCATCAAGACTATAAGAAAAACGAGCCTCATCCCGTCCATTGGTAAAGTCACCTTCCACACGCAAATAGACAAGCTCTTTGTTTAGAGGTATACGGGCTTGTTCGGTCATATCCACACGGCTAATGGCACGCTTTGTTTTCTCAAACACACTTTTCTGTTCACTCATCACAAGAGACAGTTTATTTCCGTTCTTTTCAATCGTAAGCACACCGCTGTCACCATTAAAAGCCGATAATCCTGCACGGTCACCATCTTTCATCCCCCCCAGAGAGAGACTGACAGTGCCCATGCATTTCGGTCCTACCATACGTTGAGTCAACGTATTGGGAGCAACAAACAGGTTATCTACCACACGGGAGGTTTTCAAACGCAGAAATCCGGGACGGTCGGTAAGGCTCCATGCCTGATCGACGGGGTTATGATTCCACTGCCAATAGAGGGAAAGCCCGGAAGCGGAAAAATCATCCGAACCGCAGATACCATCCATTGACATATACGATAAAGTGGTATCATTCGGAATGTGCCCGTCCTTGTCTCCCAGCATAGGCCAACCATCTTCCGTCCATGTACAAGGCATGAGACACGGCACACGCCCTACGCCACCACGATCCTGAAAAATGAGCCCGTACCATTCACCGTTTTTCCCGTCTACGATACATCCTTGACCAACACCGCCATGCCCGTCAAACTCCGTTTCAAGAATGACACGCTTTTCGTAAGGTCCGGTAATCTTATCGGCACGATAGCATACTTCACGACGCAGACGGCCGGGAATACTCCAATCCATAGAAATCATCAGCAAATAATATTTTCCATTATGCTTGATGACGGAACTACCTTCCAACAGACCTTGTTCGTCAGCATCCCGCTCAAATATTTGCTGATTGATGCCACCGGGAAGTACATCGGTCAAATCGGGTTTCAACTCCGTAAGATGTCCCGTACTGTGAAAGAGATACACCCGCCCGTCATCATCAAACAGAAGCGAACCGTCATGAAAATGCGGGGGACGCGAAAGAAGTTTCCAGGGACCGGCCGGATCTGTCGCAGTATAAACAAACCCACGTCCGGGCGCGCCATTGGCTGTAAACCATACATAGAATTTACCGTCATGATAGCGGATAGATGATGCCCATTGTCCTTGCCCGTAAGCAGTGCCTTCGAGCAGATCATAACGGGGACCATCGTCAATGCGGGGAAATACGTAGCTGATAGTTTCCCAATGTTTCATGTCCGGCGAACGCATGATAGGCGCTCCCGGCATCAGGTGCATAGTAGTGGAAACCATGTAAAAGTAATCACCTGCACGACATACCGACATATCGGGCACGTCAGCATAAAGAATAGGATTACGGTATTGTGCTCCGGCTGATAGCGGGAAGAACAATGTAAAAAGAGTACACAGTAGAATAGTGTTGATTTTTGTTTTCAGCATAATCATCGTTTTTTTTATTAACTGGCTACATTATCTATTATTTGAAAGCTAATTATTTAAAATGTTTCTTGTTATCTTCCACATCACAAAAATAGAAA
The DNA here is from genome assembly GCA_019412865.1 of Bacteroides sp. Classification (GTDB taxonomy): domain Bacteria; phylum Bacteroidota; class Bacteroidia; order Bacteroidales; family Bacteroidaceae; genus Bacteroides. Next base: position 4,519 of record DXOJ01000492.1, read on the forward strand.
ATGCAAACAGATATATTGCCCAAAGTATGCTACATGATTTCTTTGTGATGCTACATATCGAATGAAGAATGTTACATCTATATTTACTCATGTTACATCACCCTATCTCCCAAAGAGAGGAGACTGTATTCAGCCTCCTCTCACTTATTACATACCCGAAACAACAGGCATCAACAACTATTCTTATTACAAGAACTTATCAGAACTCAACCAGTATACGGAACACCTTTCCCGGATTAGCCGTCCATTCCTGCATAGCTTCCAAAGCTCCTTCCGGTTTGGCAATCTTCGAAATCAGTTCTTCCACCGGACAGTTGCCTTCTTTCATATAATTAATAACCGCACGGAAATCGGCAGGTAACGCATTTCTGGAACCACGGATATCCAGTTCTTTCTGAACGAAATATTTCGTTTGGAAAGCTACTTCGCTTTTGGCATAGCCAATGCAAACGACCCGTCCTGTAAAACCGACTTCATCCACCGCCATCACATAAGTGACCGGACTGCCGACAGCTTCAATCACCACATCGGCACCGAAGCCCTCCGTTATCTGTTGCATCCGTTCGTGTACATTTTCTGTCTTGGAGTTAATCACATGAGAAGCACCTACCCTTTTCGCCAGTTCCAGTTTCTCGTCATCCAAGTCGACAGCAATGACCGTTGCCCCTCTCAAAGCAGCACGTACAATGGCACCGATACCAATCATACCGCAGCCAATAACCATCACAAACTCATTATCGATTACCTGCGCACGAGATACCGCATGGAATCCGACACTCATCGGCTCAATCAACGCACAATCGCGAGGAGAGATATTACCAGCCGGAATAATCTTCGTCCAAGGTAAAACTGCATATTCGCACATCACTCCATTGCGCTGTACCCCTAACGTTTCATTATGCTCACAAGCATTGACACGACCATTACGACAAGAAGCACATTTACCACAGTTGGTATATGGATTCAATGTCACGTTCATCCCTTTTTCAAAGCCGGCCGGAACATCCGGACCGATCTCCTCAATCACCGCTCCTACCTCATGTCCCGGGATTACCGGTAACTTCACCATTGGGTTACGTCCCAAAAAGGTATTCAGGTCAGAGCCACAGAAACCCACATACTTGATTCTTACTAATACTTCACCGGCACCAACGGTCGGTTTTTCCAGTTCAACCACCTTCATTTCGGAGGGATTGACAATTTGAACTGCTTTCATTGGATATGTTTGATAATAAGTTTATTAATCGATTACTTTATAACCTTTCCAGCCGTAATATGCACAGAAGACAAAACAAATCATCGGCACACAATAGGCCATATAATAGATATGCTCATTGGCATGCATGAAATAAGCCGTCAACTGTGGCAGGCAGGCATTGCCGACAATAGCCATTACCAGAAATGCCGAACCGCTCTTTGTCTGACTCCCCAGTCCTTTTAGCGCCAATGAGAACTGCGTGGGGTACATTATAGACATAAAGAAAGAGATAGCCAACATTGCGTATAGCCCGATCATACCTCCCCATATCATCACTACCCCGCACAAAAGAATATTCATCAAGGCGTAAACCAGTAGCATATCCTGTGGACGGAATTTCACCATCAATCCGGTACCGATCCAACGCCCCAAAAGAAATGCGAGCATATACAATCCGAAGAAAGTAGTCGCTGTATCTTCCGGCAATCCGGCATAAGTACAACAGTAAACCAGGAACAGACTGTTTATCGCCGTCTGTCCGCCGTTATAGAAGAATTGCGCAATCACTCCCCACCGCAAGTGTGAGTGCTTCAATACACCGAAGTCTATCAATTTTTCTTTCTGGCTGCCCTCTTTCGTTTTACTCGAAGAAGTCGTTTTATCGGAAGAAGCCGTTCCTCCTTCGTCCCCAATCTTCGGCAATTTTGAAAAGATGAAGACAACAGCTATGGCAATCAACAGTATAGCCAATATCAGATAAGGGAGTTTCATGGCATCCGTTTCCAATTGGATATAGGTCTGCCAGCCTCCCGGATAATCAACAGGTAGGGTATCGCGTGTGTAATGAGTTCCGCTAAGGATGAGCTTACTCAAAAACATGGCAGCGATAAAAGCTCCGAGTCCATTGAAAGACTGCGCCAGATTCAATCGGCGGGGAGCTGTTTCGGGTGCTCCTAAAACCGTCACATACGGATTGGCAGCTGTCTCCAGAAAGCACATTCCCGTAGCGATAATAAAGAAGATACAGAGGTAAGCCCAATATTCTTTTAAAATGGCGGCAGGAAAGAATAGTAGACCTCCGATTGCTGCTAATACCAGTCCGAAAATAATTCCCGCCTTATAGCTGTAACGTTTCATAAACATCGCTATGGGGATGGGGAAAATAAAATAAGCCAGCCAGTAGGCAGTCTCGGTAAAAGAGGCTTCAAAGGTGTTCAGTTCACATGTCTTCATCAATTGCCGGATCATCGTGGGAAGCAGATTGCTGCTTATCGCCCACAGAAAGAAAAGGCAGAAAACCAACGCTAAAGGTATTGTATATGTATTCTTTTTCATGGTATAAATCTAGTTTTACGATAAGGATGTTTTCTCCATCATTCGGACATGTTCTTGATGTAAGGAAGTACGGGGAGATCCGTGAATCCATAGAAGTTCCGGGCATTTTCTCCCAAAAAGAGTCTTTTGTCCTCTTCCGTCAACTCGGAAGACTTCACCACAAAATCGTATGACATCTTGTAAGTGATTGCTGTAATGGTGCGCGGATAGTCCGATCCCCACATCAGTTTCTCCATGCCAACTAAATCCGCCGCTTCCCGAATGGCTTTCACTGCTCCTTTGAAAGGATAAAATTCATCATTGAAAAGCCAGGTGATTCCGCCGGATTCAATCATCACATTGGGATGACGTGCCAGGCGGATTTGTTCTTTCCAGTCCGGACGTGTCACCATTCCGAAGTGCCCGACAGCTATTTTTAGGCGGGGACATTCCTGAATAATCTCTTCCACTTCGGGAACCTGTGTTGCTCCGTCAGCCAAATCGATGGAGAGCATGACATTCCGTTCTTCCATAGAATGAAACATCTGCATCATTTCCTCATTATTCAGCATTACCCGTCCCTCTTTTAACAACAAGCGTTGGGCAGGTATTTTTATAGCCTTAAAACCTTTGGCTATAAGCTCTTTCGCCTGCTCCAGAAATCCAGGTTTGCGGAACTCACACATTCCGCAAACAAAGAAACGGTTGGGATAATGGGAAACGACTTCCGACAAATAATCATTCTGAATACCGTCAATAAACTCTTGGGTAATGACAGCCGCAGCCACTTGCGCATAGTCCATATTCGAAAGAAAGACTTCCGCGCTATTCACTCCGTCTATCATAAAGGGCGGAACCATTTGCCGGATTTCTCCCATAAATTCCGAACGGCCATTTTCCAAAGTCCGGATAGGCAATCCGTCCACAACAGTATCCTGTCGTAACCACAGATGGGCGTGCGCATCAATAATTGTATAGTCCATACGAATGACGCTGTTTTATGAGTTTGCCCAACTTACACGTTTCTGCTCTCCGATAATCTCCTGCACTTCCCGAACGAGTTCCCAGTCAATAGGTTCTTCGATGAAAGCGATGTTCTTTTTCACATTCTCCGGATTAGTCGTACTAAACAAAGTCGTTGCTATACGGGGATTGCTGACGGAGAACTGCATAGCCAGCTTCTCAACCGGATAATTCTTAGCTTTGCAATGTTCCATTGCTTTACGGCAAGCCTCTACCAAAGGTTTGGGAGCCGGATGCCAGGCAGGCACGCCACGTTCACTCAACAGTCCCATTGAAAGGGGAGAAGCATTAATCACGCCGATTTCTTTGGATTCGAAGTAGTCCAGGAAGTCTGCTAATTTATCATCACACAAGCAATAATGGCAGAAGCTAAGCACAGATTCAACCGTACCGCTTGGTGAATGGTCGATTACCCATTTCAGGTTTTCAAGTTGCAAGTCGGTAATTCCAACGTGTCCTACCACTCTTTTTTCACGCAGTTCGACCAAAGCAGGCAGAGTTTCATTAACCACCTGATTCAAATCGGCAAACTCCACATCGTGCACATTTATCAGGTCGATAAAATCTATATTTAAACGCTCCATGCTCTCATATACACTTTCTGTCGCACGTTTTGCAGAGTAATCCCACAGGTTCACTCCATCTTTTCCATAACGTCCCACTTTGGTAGAAAGGTAATAACGGTCGCGAGGAAGATCTTTAAGCGCCTTCCCTAAAACAGTTTCCGCTTTATAATGTCCGTAATAAGGAGACACATCGATAAAGTTCATTCCTGCCTCAACAGCAGTAAACACTGCTTGAATTCCTTCCTTTTCTTTCAAATCATGGAAAACTCCTCCTAAAGAAGAAGCTCCAAAACTAAGAGATGATACTTTCATCCCTGTCTTTCCGATTTCATGGTATTGCATACTTTTAGGTTTTAAATCATTTTGTATGCGACAAAAATAGGTCAGTAATAGTTTCAGTGCAGCAGAGAGCGGTCGAAAAACCAACGTAACGGTTTACGTAAAAAATATTGCTTCAGATGCTTTTAATTTTCCGGGAATGTGCTTTCTTTGTAAAAAGAATCTAAGTTGCAGACTTTCAAATGGAAAACCGGAAACATACTTCACTCAAAGATCTCGCCCAAGCATTGGGGGTATCAATTCCTACTGTATCCAGGGCACTAAAAGATAGTCCGGAAATCAGCCGTGAACTTTGTACTAAAGCAAAGGCACTGGCTAAGGAGATGAACTACCGTCCCAATCCTTTCGCCATGAGCCTGCGGAAGAATGCACCACGTATCATCGGAGTGATCGTTCCGGATATTGTCACTCATTTCTTTGCATCAATTCTGAATGGAATAGAGAATATGGCTATTGCCAACGGATATTTCGTGATTATCACGACCTCACATGAGTCTTACGAGCACGAAAAAAGAAACATTGAGAATCTGGTCAATATGCGCGTGGAAGGTATCATCGCCTGTCTGTCTCAAGAAACAACCGATTTCTCCCACATCTCCGCCTTGAAAGACATTAATATGCCACTTATCCTGTTCGACCGTGTTTGCCTGACCGACCAATTTTCATCGGTGATAGCAGACGGGGCACAATCCGCACAGATGGCTACACAACATCTCCTGGATAATGGAAGCAAGCGGGTAGCTTTTATCGGAGGAGCTAATCATCTGGATATTGTAAAGAGAAGAAAACATGGCTATCTGGAAGCCTTGCGTGAGAATCATATTCCCATCGAAAAAGAGCTGGTAGTCTGCCGGAAGATTGATTATGAGGAAGGCAAGATTGCCACAGAAACTTTACTGTCACTTCCACAGCCTCCGGATGCTATTCTTGCCATGAATGACACATTGGCTTTCGCAGCAATGGAAGTCGTCAAAAACCATGGCCTCCGGATTCCGAATGATGTGGCAATCATCGGGTATACAGACGAGCAGCATGCTAATTATGTGGAACCGAAATTATCTGCTGTATCACATCAAACTTATAAAATGGGAGAAACTGCCTGCCAACTACTTATCGATCAGATAAAAGGAGATAAGACAATCAAGCAGGTAACGATTCCGACACATTTGCAGATTAGGGAGAGTAGTATAAAATACGATAAGAAAAAAGAAAAACGAGACGCGATTTATACCTAAAAAAGAAAAAGTTATTTGACGTTCTATAAACAATCAAATAACTTTTTCTTAAATAACAATATATTTTTTAATCTTTTGACGGCTCCGACTTCTTCTGAATACTATCTGCATCAAGCAGTTGAATATCAAAAATCAAAGCTGAATAACCAGGAATGAGAGTTGTATTACTATTTCCAGCACTGCCATAACAATATTTCCAAGGTATATATATCAACCAACGTTCACCAACTTTCATATGAGGTATTGCTTCTTTCCAGCCTTCTATTACACTACCTGACAAATCGAATGACACTGGAGGGGTATCCGGTTGAGAGGCATTCGAATCTCCATCCACCGGATCAGCTCCCTCAAAACCATCGAAACGTTCACCCAATATATTCGTACCTTTATAGAAAGCCTTCACAACCGCTGTGGATGTCGGCTTCTCTCCGAGAACTTCCGTATGTACGCTATTCACAGTGATCGGAGTTTTCGTCTTATAATAAATATAATCATTGCCTTGTTCCACTTTAATCCGTAGTAACAGAGGGTCAGTTCCCGCTTCAAACACATTTGCCAAAGAATCAATAAATGATTCATTGCGTGAACGCCAATTATCATACTTGTCTACTGTTTCCGTTTCACTACAAGCAGTGAACGCCAAAGCCAGCAATACTAAGGAGAATAAATAGATCTTTTTACTCATTCGTTAAAGGTTTATTGTAAAGTTTTCAATAGAGAAGTGATGCTTACTCTGTCTGCAATAATGTTATTCAGTTCAGAGATAGCGACACGCTCCTGTTGCATGGTATCGCGATTACGCAATGTCACGCAGTTATCTTCTAATGTTTGATGATCGACTGTCACACAGTACGGAGTACCAATAGCATCCTGACGGCGATAACGCTTACCGATACTATCCTTTTCGTCATATTGGCAATGGAAGTGGAACTTCAGGCTGTCAATAACTTCACGGGCTTTTTCAGGCAGACCGTCTTTCTTCACCAACGGCATAACCGCCAGTTTCACCGGAGCCAAAGCAGCAGGCAATTTCAGAACCACACGGCTTTCACCATTTTCCAGCTGTTCTTCGCAATAAGACGCGCTCATGATGCTAAGGAACATACGGTCAACACCGATAGAAGTTTCGATTACGTACGGAGTATAAGATTCGTTCAGTTCCGGATCGAAGTATTTGATGCTCTTGCCGGAGAACTTCTCATGTTGAGACAAGTCGAAGTTAGTACGAGAGTGAATACCTTCTACTTCTTTGAATCCGAACGGCATCAGGAATTCGATGTCAGTAGCGGCATTTGCGTAATGAGCCAATTTATCGTGATCGTGATAACGATAGCTTGCATCTCCGAAGCCAAGTGCCTTATGCCATTTCAAACGGATTTCTTTCCATTTCTTGAACCAGTCAAGTTCTGTTCCCGGTTTTACGAAGAACTGCATTTCCATTTGTTCGAACTCACGCATGCGGAAGATGAACTGACGGGCAACGATCTCGTTACGGAAAGCCTTACCAATCTGTGCAATACCGAAAGGAACTTTCATACGACCCGTTTTCTGTACATTGAGGTAGTTTACAAAAATCCCCTGCGCAGTTTCCGGACGAAGATAAATTTTCATGGCTCCGTCGGAAGTAGAACCCATTTCAGTAGAGAACATCAGATTGAACTGACGAACTTCTGTCCAGTTCTTTGTACCGGAGATCGGGCATACGATTTCTTCATCAATAATGATCTGACGCAATTCTTCCAGATTACCGTCGTTCAGAGCTTTAGCAAAACGAGTGTGAAGTGCGTCACGTTTTGCCTGATGCTCCAATACACGTCCGTTGGTAGAACGGAATTGAGCCTCATCAAAAGATTCGCCGAATCTCTTGGCAGCTTTCGCTACTTCTTTATTGATTTTATCGTCATACTTAGCCAGCTGATCTTCGATCAACACGTCAGCACGATAACGTTTCTTAGAGTCTTTATTGTCAATCAAAGGGTCATTGAATGCGTCTACGTGTCCGGAAGCCTTCCAGATAGTAGGATGCATAAAGATGGCAGAGTCGATACCGACAATGTTCTCGTGCAACAGCACCATGCTGTCCCACCAGTATTTCTTGATGTTATTTTTCAATTCAACGCCCATCTGACCGTAGTCATACACAGCGCCTAGTCCGTCGTAGATATCGCTCGAAGGGAATACGAAACCATACTCTTTGCAATGCGATACAAGCTTCTTAAAAACGTCTTCTTGTGCCATTTTCTTTTCTATATCTATTAATTTGAATTTGCTTTTTTCGTAAAAAGTGCCACAAAGATAGGGATTTATCTCATAAATAAGACAGGGAGGGTATTAATTTATCTTATTCCTGAACTTCTTCATCGATTTCCGGTGCCACCATACAGTCATATTCTTCCCGCTCCTGCTCCCGGTCCGCTTTCTTCATTTCTTTGGTCAGCATCTCTTCGGGCATATATAGATTAAAAGGAATACGCATGCATTTCATCTTTTTCACTTCCCGGCTAAATTCAGGACAAGCCACGAAATAGACACGTGAAACGGACACCTTTCCCGGAGTTACCTGTTCGGGGCGTTCAAATCCCGGACTGGTCAGTGACGTATGGAATGTGCCAAGTCCTTCGATAGTAACCGGCTGTCCGATAGACAATAAAGTACGGATAGCATCAACCATTTCCGTCAATATACCATCTATCTGCCCGCGATGAAATCCACTCCGTTTTTCCATGTACTCAGCAAATTCTCTATTCCGAATCGGATCTATCAGTTTTTTGGGTACACCATACCATAATTCTTTTCTTTCTCCCGATGTTAAATCGGCTTTTTTTCTCACTACATAAGGCACTGCCATCGTCTATACTCCTTTCTTTTTTCGTTTATACTCGTGTTCTATCTGACACCCGGGTGTCAACACCATTGACACCCGGGTGTCAAACATACCAACACCCGGGTGTCAGTGCTCATGAGACCCGGGTGTCAGATAAGTGTTGGCTGCAACAAAATTAAGTCTTTATTGCGAGAGAACAAAAGAATTCTTCTATATTTGTGCATCCCTACATTATACTAAAGAAAAACATAGAACTATGATTAAGATTCTTCTATTGATAGACTATTCAAGCGAATTTGACAGGAAACTGCTACGGGGACTTGTCCAATACTCCAAAGAAAACGGCCCCTGGCTCTTTTATCGGCTACCTTCTTATTATAGCGCGATGTATGGGGAACAAGGTATTCTGAAATGGGCGAAAGAATGGAAAGCGGATGCCATTATTGGTCAATGGAATAACGACACGATCGATTTGCAGAAAGAGTTGAATATTCCGGTAGTGCTACAAAACTATCATCACCGAAGTGTTACTTACTCCAACCTGACAGGTGATTATAAAGGTACGGGAAGAATGGCAGCCCAGTTTTTTGCCAAAAGAATGTTTCGCAATTTTGCTTATTTCGGTGTTAAAGGAGTCGTATGGTCTGACGAACGCTGCGAAGGTTATCGGCAGGAGGTAAAACGTATCGGAGGCGAATTTTTCAGTTTCGAATCGGATAAGCAGGAAGACGAGATAAGAATGGAAGTAAGCCAGTGGTTACAGGAACTTCCCAAGCCTGTCGCTCTGTTTTGTTGTGACGATGCGCACGCCCTGTTCATTTCCGAAACTTGCCGGATGAACAACATTCATATCCCGGAAGAAATCGCTCTATTGGGTGTAGATAACGACGAACTAATGTGTAATATTTCCGACCCGCCTATTTCATCCATAGAGCTTGAAGTAGAAAGAGGAGGCTATTCTATCGGCAGGCTCATCCACCAGCAAATAAAGAAGGAACATGAAGGCACTTTCAATATTGTTATCAACCCCATCCGCATCGAACTACGCCAATCAACAGAGAAACACAATATTAAAGACCCTTATATTCTCGAAGTGGTGAAATATATAGATTCACATTACAGTTCCGACCTGACGATAGAATCTTTGCTTGCCAACATTCCGTTATCCCGCAGAAACTTTGAGGTGAAATTCAAGAATGCGATGAATACTTCTATATATCAGTATATTCTGAATTGTCGTTGTAACCATCTGGCAGATTTATTACTCACGACAGATCGTCCATTGGCCGATTTAGCAATAGAGGTGGGGTTCAAAGATTATAATAATATCTCGCGTGTCTTTAAAAAATATAAAGGTTGTTCACCTCTGGAATATCGCCAAAAGAAGACTAGTCATATTTAATTTTCGTTTTTTGAATAGTACTTTTCGTTTTTACTATAAAAACTATTATAGAAACAACCTACTTTTGCCATAAAAGTTAATACTCTCTCAAAGTAACGAAGAATGTATTAGCTATACCCAATCTTTGTTATATCCTTAAATAAATATACTATATATAATTTCTAAAATGTCAAGTACCATTCAAAAACAATGCAAAAGGAAAATGCAGCTAACAATAAAGTTCAGATTTTCCAAACAGTTTTTTATATACTATATAATTATCTGCATAGGGT
>DXOJ01000493.1 GCA_019412865.1 Bacteroides sp.
CACAACACTTTTAATGTTGGGGTCCTGGGTTCGAGCCCCAGGCGGATCACTGAAACACAGAACAGAAAAAGATAACTCCTACAATATCAAGGTATTGCAGGAGTTTTTTTTATATTATATCCGTAATCAATAATCACTATCATATTTTCTAAAAATGATAGTCACACTTTTCTCTGCAACTCTTTCACCATATGAAAAGGTGCGTCCTGATAAAGCCCTGACTTATCTAATGCACTACTTATATGCTTATATCCGCATTTTTCATACATAGCAACAGCATTTCCAAACTCGTGATATGAAACAATATACATATGTGTATATCCTGCCTTTATTGCTCGTTGTTCTATTAGCTGCAGTAGACGTTTTCCAATTCCTTTTCCCCTAAGTTCCGGTTTAAAATGGAATTTTGACAATTCAGCATACTCTTGGGGCAGGCCTTTAGTTGGATAAAAGCCGGCACCACCCAATATTACACCGTCACATTCAACCACCCAATATTCTGCATTTTTTATATTAAAAGTCTGAAACATCATATCTGTATGTGGATCATCATAAAATGTACCGACTTCAGGAGCGTCATGTTCTTCAACTGAAGCACGAAGTACACAAGCAATTGAAGTATTATCTTCTTCCTCTATTGGACGTATAACAATGGGCGCAACCTTCTTAACTGCAAGATTTGTTTCCTTTTCGTTCATTGTATTATAAATGAAGTCCATACTATTTATTATCTTTTGCAGTTGGTTATCATTCAGGTGTGCAAAAATTTCCTCCACAGATTGATTAGCGGCAGCATTTAAGCGATGATAAATTTCACATCCTTTTTGTGTGAGATTTATCAGCCCCATGCGACTATCTCTTTCTGTTCCTTTTCGACATATATACCCTTTTTGTTCCAGTTGTTTTAATAAACGGGAGAGCAAACCTTTATCCATGTTTAACTCACTGGATATATCTTTGGAACTTCTATCAGGGTGCAAATAAACATCCTGAATAATGCGAACCTCGGGAAGTCCAAATTCACTTTCTAAATAATACTTATTAAGTACGCCTAACAACTTTGTATAGAACCTATTAAAGGCTCTTATACTATTCAAATGTTCCTGTTTCATGGCGCAAAGATACGCCCTTTAGTTGACTTTGTCAACTAAAGGAAGAAATATATTATTTATCACAAACTTTCATGGCAACAGTCATGAACAAAGGGGATCTTTCTTTTTTATATTTTCCCAATATACTTATTCAACAGGCATAGAATGGCACGGTAATTCGATTACAAAAGTAGTACCTGTTCCCAGTTGGGAATCTACTATTATCCGTCCGTTCATCTTTTCGACAATCAACTTACAGATGGATAAGCCCAAACCTGCCCCTTGAGCAAAAGAGTCCAACTTCTCAAACCTTTCGAATATCTTTTCAAGCATATTCTGCGGAATACCCCGGCCGGTATCTTTAACACCGATTCGGACAAACTGCCGGTCTACCTCATAGAAGACTTCCACATATCCGGTGGTGGTGTTCTTTAAGGCATTCGAGAGGAAGTTTCTCAATATCAGCTTAATGCGCGGCCTATCCAGTTCCGCCAAAGAATCATGCTCCGGATAGTGGGTCAGGAGTTCAACACCGGAGGGTACTTGATGAATGTGCTCCGCTACACTCTCGTCAAGAAGTTCGGTAAGATTGACCCAATCCGGATGCAGTTCCAGATAACCGGACTCTATCTTAGAAAGATCAATCACATTATTAATCAGATCAAGCAGAAGTTTGTTGTTATGACTGATCTGGGAATTATAAAATTCTTTTTCCGCCGCATTTTCCGTACTGCCCAACAAACTTGAGAATCCAATAATGGCATTTAAAGGAGTACGGATCTCGTGGCTCATATTAGCCAGGAAAGCAGACTTTAAACGATCGGATGACTCGGCTTTATCACGTGCTTTGACAAGCATTTCTTCTGTTTTTTTTAGCTCTGTAATATCATAATTAATGCTGATAATTTCGATCATCCGATCTTGCGGAGCGTATCTCTTTACTAACAGATTGACATACGTCCATGTGCATGTGCCGTCCTCCCTAAGGATACGCATCTCTTTACCTAGTTTGACAGCAAGTCCCTTTCGGCATCGTCCAGAAACTGAATCAGCAGGGCACGGTCGTCGGGATGAAAATGCCGGTATGTACCAAGAATCTCGGATAACGGAGTTCCATCCGATTCACCCACATTTCTGTACCAGTTTTTTTGGGCATAGCCGTGTCCATTCAAAACATTAAAGTGAGCATAACCGACCTTGGCATAATCGCCAACCAGTTCGAAAAACTCCTCAAACTCCTGTATTTTATTATAGGCTATGGTTGCTTCTGTCTTATCTGCATTAATCAACAAATAATTGATCGGTTGGCATTTGCTATCATATAATGTAGTCACTTTAGTCACCAAATCAATCGTGCCTTCCTTTCGGGAGCTCTGATAATAGGTTCCGACTTTCGAGAAGTCATAACGAAAAGTAAAGTCGGCATCCTCATACATCTTCAACCGTTCTTTCATCTCCTTCGGGAAAATTGGGTTCTCGAAAATATTGATACCCAAGATGTCTTCTTTCTTCTCCACATGAAACATCTCCAATTCCCTATCGTTCAAATCCACCAACGTCCCATCCATATCATACAACTCGATACCAATGGGTAAATGCTTGAAAATGTTATATAAGAGACGTTCACTGTATTGCAAGGCCTGATAAGCAGATGCCATATCAGGACCATCCTGCACTTCGGCTATTCCATAAACAATTTCATTTCCGTCTTCGTCTGTTTCTCGAAAGCAAATCTTACTGCGTATCCAAACGACTCCTTTTACTGTATCGAGCAAATATACCGTTTCCGGTCTTTGATGCACACCAAAAGAATGAACAGTTGTAGGAGGTTGCTCTTCTTTCAGAATACGTTTATTGAAATCTTCAAAACTGATCATTCCGGTCTGATCCAGACCTAACAACTCCAATATAAGTTCAGAACATTCATAACTTGCAGTTGATAAATTGGCTTTCCACCACCCCATGTTAGCGTTAGCCATCAACTGCGAGAAAAAAGTAAAATCTTGTAGTCTATTCATAACGCTATTTATCATTTTAATATTTTTCGGGCGCAAAAATAGATATTACCGCCAAACCAGACTTTCAAAAAGATACTTTTTTAGCATATTATAAGAAGATTATTCGTCATTAAACTAAAAAACAAACGGTTGGAGCAATCTCTTTGAGAGAAAGTTCCAACCGTTTGTTTGGGGGTAGTTCTCGCGTTTCTGTTTTACTTTTTCAAGGACTGATAAACGGCTTTTGCCATCACTTTAGCGCCTTCTTCATTCGGATGAATCTTATCAGGGAACAAATCAGGCATTCCGTCCATTGCCGCATGAAGATCGATAACAGGCAGGCCATTTTTCTTAGCAACCTTCCTTATCATCGGAATAATTTCTTTAGAGATAATATCATCGTTAATATTATCTCCTGTCTGATAGGCTTTGGAAGGATAGCAAAGATAAATCTTCGGTTGAGCAGGCAATGCTTTGAAAGCATCTACCATCGTCTGCAAATCTTTCGTGAAGTCTGCCTTATACTTCCAATTGAATGATTTACTGTCATTTGTACCCAATTTGATAACAACGATATTGGGATTGAAGGCCAGTGCATCCTGATAAGCCTTCTCATTCATATAAGGATGATCGCCCTTGTTCAACAGAGTGCGTGCACTTACTCCGAAATTCTTTACCCAATAAGCCTCCCCCAACATACGACTTAACACAGCCGGATAACTGTCACGATTGCGATTCTTGATACGTGCCCCATACGTAATGCTATTGCCGATGCAAGCTACACGGATAGCATCTTTATGAGGCACTTTGAAACTACGGAGCCAGGATGTCAGTTCATTCAGCATTTCATTCTTGTAAAGAAAACCTTCACGAATCCCCCATCCATGCCCGCCGGAAGGATAGATATGAAGTACTGAAGGAACATTGTTCTTGTTCAGAGCCAGATAATAATTAACTCCATTAGCAGGTGGAACGACCTTATCGTCATCACTATATACGATAAAAGCACGCGGCGTATCTTTCGTCACTTGCTTTTCATTGGAATATTCTGTTTCCAGTTCGGCAGAAGCATCTTTACCCAATAGATTATCATGAGATCCCATGTGGGTATATGACTTATCCATCGTAATCACAGGATAGAAAAGAATCTGGAAATTCGGACGAAGTTCCGGTTTAGCATGAGTGGCAATGGTGGATGCCAGATGTCCGCCGGCAGAAGAGCCCATAATACCGATGTCATTCGGATTCAGATTCCATACATCAGCACTGTCACGCACAATTTTCATAGCAGCTTCGGCATCCGAGATTGGCAGAGTGCGGTCGCCTTTCGGCATCCGGTATTTCAAAACAATCAACGCAATTCCTTGTTTGTTGAAATAGGGTGCCCAATCATACCCCTCGTGGTTGACTGCCAAACCGCTATATCCGCCACCCGGACAAGCGACCACGGCACGCCCCGTTGCCAGTTCCGGTGCAGGAAGGAATACGCGAAGTGAGGGTTGTTCGATATCAAAAGGTTTCGGAGCATTCTGTGCTACCACTTGTGAACCTGCCAGTA
>DXOJ01000494.1 GCA_019412865.1 Bacteroides sp.
AGCAGTCGAGCACACTATTTTTATTGTTGTCGAGTTTAATCGGACAGCAATAATTCATTTCTTTTTTCTTAATGGTCCGAATCCGGTTCTTCAAACAGTTCAACAGATAGAACTTCATATTCTGACTTTCCCAAAGTTTGTGCTCACGCTCATATAAATGCAAAAAAACATCGTGAATGGCATCTTCTAAAAGTTCTTTACTAATGCCAAAAGCAATGCCGTATGAAAACAAATCGTTCTCATACGTCTCATATAACCACTTATATAAGGATTGCTTATTCTTCACACTATCTTCACAAAAAGTTAGAATCCTATCTTCTAAAGAATATTGAAATGGTAATTATCACCAGCCTGTCTCATCCCATCCGGCAGCGGAGTACCATTGTATCGACTGACGATAAAAAGGATTTATCTCCTCTTCATACGACTGACGAAATATATAAGTAGAAAGTCCTGCAGAGCCATTCATCGAGAAACTACCGCCATAACTGGAGTAATTATTAGGAGTAGTCTTCCAATAAACCACAGCAGCATCATAAGCAGCTTTCCAAGCCTCATATTCGCTAGTCTCACTACCTAAAGAACGTATTAATCCATCAAAATCATAATAATACTTACTGGACCGACAATCATAACAGAGTATGCCCGATGTGGCTATCGCTTGTCTGCCCTTAATATATTTCAGAATAATCTCACTACTGCTTTTAGCCAGTTGTTCCAACATGGAAGTGTTCACTACAGAAACAGAGACTCCTGCCGTCCAGGGATCACCTAAGCCCCAATTATATGGCAATTTGCCAGTATAAAGATTTTCATCTGCATAAAATTCAAAATATGCCTTTGCTATGTCCGTAGCCGATGCATTATTGGCAAACATAGCCGGAACTACTTTCTGATATGGAGCACCCGGTGCGGGTATCTCTGTCGGAGAGCCTATTATGTAATCCGCATGTTCCTTCAATTCATAGACCACCTCAACAGATTGCATAAAGCATGCATCGAAAAGAAGAAAACTCAAATGAGGCGCATTACGCAGAACATCTTTTAACTCGGAAATATCCATGTAATTTGAACCACCATCCTGTCCCCACCAACGGGTTTTATTCTGCGATTTTGCCAACCATCCTTCTCCATGAGACCACAAAACCAACCCATAACTCTGTGCCGGATATTCAGAAAATGCCGTGTTGATAACCTCCTTCATCTTAGAGACATCTACAGAGTTTCGTCCTTCATACGTAGCGATTAGCTCCTCCTGTACGACATTCTTCTTTTTATCCTTCTTCAATCGAATTAGTTTAGGACTTGATCCGGTATCAATGTATACGAGTAGGTTATAAGAGTTATCATCTACAGACTGCATTCCCTCTGTCATTTCCGCCAAATCCTCTGTGGCAAAGCTGCGAAGAGAATTGTCACCTGCTATATAAACAAGAACTGTACGCATCTGGACTCCTCTTTCATCATCGTCATTATGACAAGCGATTACCAGCATAGCCAAACACACAAACAAGGAGAATATTTTTATCTTTTTCATTAGATTTCAAGTTTATTACGAGGCAAAGATAAAAAAATAAGAGATGCAAAGCTGCATCTCTTATTATATTAACAATTTAACTATTGCTTATTATTCTTCCGGTTTCGTAAAGTGGAATTTATCAGAATCAATCCGCGACACCGTCATTCTATTATTTTTCTTGTATTTATTCAGAATCTTCGTTGCTTCTTTTTCTAATTTCTTCTTGTTTTCCGAGAAGTAAATCATACATGTACTATTCTGTTGCAACTGGTTATCCTCCAGATAATTCTTCAACTGATAACTATACAACTCACGGTGAGACAAGAAGCCTTCCTTGCTAACCTTCGCACTATCTAGTATCTGAATGTCCGTGAAATAGACTACTGTATCCGTAAATGAGGCAGAAATTCCAAAAGCATAAACCGGTTTAGAGTGGTCTTTTTTCAAGGAAAAAGCGGAGCACATGGTAAACACAAGTGCAATTGCAAATAGTATTTTTACGTATTTCATATCATATAATTTTTAACTTCGCAAAGGTAACAAAAAAGAAGAGACTACCTCGATTTATCTCAAATAAATAGTATTTCTTAATCATAAATCCATAACAATACAGGTTTCTTTTCTGCCTTGAGCAACCTGTCAACCTTCCTCATCACCTCATCAGATATCACAGGACACCCTTGACTGATTCCTAATGGAAGATGCAAAGGATACACCTCCATTTCCGGCATCGGAGTATAAGAATGTAACACGATATACCGTTTAAAAGCATTGTTATTCGTCACTTCCAATCCATGCAATTTATAATGAACATTAATCCCCCACTTACTATACGACCGTATCCCTACTTTATATTTTCCTAAAGAAGAGCAATAACTACCTTCCACATTACTGAATACAGGCTTGGACAGCGTACTGTTTTTCCCGTATCCATGCGCACAGAGACTGGCATACTTCACGGAATCTCCTTTGAAATCCCATACAAAGAAACGCCTTTTACCAGAATGAATACTGAAATCTACCAGAAAGCAATAATTCGTATTATATCCGTTCTTATCACAATAAGCCTTTCCTGCCTGTGCTTTTTCCCGCAAACGCTGCTCTACTTTAACAGGCACCGAATCAGAAGAGGATGCCGCACATTTTGCATACGCCACCATCCCTGCTCCCAAAACAATAAGAACCAATGATATTAAAACTGACTTTTTCATAAAACTCGCATAGTATAAGATTGAATTATAGAATGGGGCTTATGTAAAAAGTCGCATAAGTACATTCTTCTATATGAAAAGTGCGACTTATGCGACTCAAATTCTTTTTTCTTTCAGAAACTGATATTCCTTACTTATCCCAAGTAAGATTTGAGCAATTTACTACGATTACTTTGTCTTAGTCTTCTAATTGCTTTTTCTT
>DXOJ01000495.1:0-4219 GCA_019412865.1 Bacteroides sp.
AGATGTGTATAAGAGACAGTCTTTATACTATAACTCTTCCAACCAGTTTCTTTATTCCGAAAGGTAATAGATGATATTTCAGGATTTGTATAATAGTGATTTACCCCCCCCTATTTGCTTTTTTAACATTTTTCTAGCAAACGATTTAATGGACCTTACACATGTATCTAAAAAAGGAGGTGCGAGAGTTTTATCAATAAGTTTTATCACACTTTTTGTCGCATGCAATTGTACGAAAAATTGCTTTCGCTTAGGATTTGGAACGACCGAAACAGCACATGCTTTATTATACTTAAGTGCAACGGCATAATCAGATTCACTATACTTTACCAATTCCTTTGAAGGTAAGACTTGACGACCCTTATCCGTATTAATAAAGAGCATACTTGTTCCTTTGTCGTCATACATATCTAGATTAACATTCCAAATACCCCAAAAGTCTGCAATGGTGATATCACTATTACTGCTGCCTGATTTCGCAGAGCAAGATGAACAAGAAGGACGCAAGGTTAAGTCTGCAAGAAAAGCTTTCATATACTGGTTCTGATATGCAGAACTTAATAGTGAAGTTGCATTCGTTACCGGATCATACTCTACACTAAAATGAAGATGCTTCCAGCCATTGATCTTATTTCGGAAAGATATAGATTTTACAAATTTGCAACTATCGGTGACTTCATCAAGATACATTCCCCATACTCTCGGACTTGGAGTACCATGACAAATAAAATCTACAGTCAGGAGATTATCGTACTCTTTCCTCAAGAACTGTTTCAACCCTGCAACTTGACAAGGCGTACCTGAAAAGAGAACCTTGCGACCTTCTATAAGGAAACGTTTAGCATTTTTATACGCATTCTCAATGCGAGCCTGTACATACTTCGAACCCATAAAGTCTTCCACTCCAATCATTGTTTCAGCATAATCGATAACAACCTGCCAGTTTTCATCAAAGCGAGCTCCGAATACAACACCACCATCATCAATCGTCATCTTTGCAAGGATATGGAAGATTCCACCGGATGAACTCTTCAAGCGGATCTCTTCATCTTTATTAATGGCTGCCCAAACTTGAAGGGGACTTCTCTGAGGAAATGGATGAAGCTCATTGCATACCTTCTCACAGAGACCGCAATCGATGCAGGTATCCTTATCTAAATGAGGATACAGAAAACCTTCATTATCAGACTTCATTGTAATACATCGCTTTGGACAGGCTGATGCACAAGCACTACATCCACAGCAGTTTACCTTATCAATTATATTGATCATCTTCCATTTTTTAGAATTCGGAGCCCCTTATCCAAAAAGAACTCTCTTTCATTTTTTGTAAAACCAATGAAGAATGCACTTAGACTTACTGATAATACACAAGTAAATCCTACTACTATAAACCTCAGCCAACCTTCTTCAAACTGCATGTGTACGAATATCGGAAGTATAGTTGAGACAAATACTGTTCCAACAATAGGGATATAAATATTATTTAAATATTGCCTAATAGGAAGATTGATTAGTTTTCTCAGCATATACATTCGCGAAAACTGTGCTACTAATTCCACACAGAAATGTACAATAAATACTGAATATGCAGGAGCCCCCAATTTGAGTACCGTGTAAGAGATTGGGAGAATTGTAAGGAGGACTCCACCTACTACCGCCTGATAAACTTTTACCTTACCTGTAGCTTGGTTTGCGATGACACACGGATTTGCTGTTGTGTAAATTAGTGATATGCAAATCATTATATGAATAAAGACGACAGTGTCATCAGGTACTGTTTTCAGCCAAATTGTTAAAAGAAAATCTGTTTCCAAAAGAACAGGAAGCGTGATAAAAAAAAGTAATATGAAAGAGAATCTTGCACTACGGAACATGAGGCTATGCATCTGTTCCAAATTACCAGCGGCAAAAGTCTTCGTAATTTGTGGATTAATTGCCATTTGGAAGTTAGTGACAAACTGCTGGACAGCAGACTGAGCCTGAACGGCAATCCCACGTGCAGCATTCACCACCGGACCGAAAAATACATTCAGCAGCATATTCAAACCCTGTGTGTACAAGACACCTGCAAGACTCCCCCAAAAGCTCCATCCTGCAAACCCTGACATCTCTTTTAGAAGTGCAACATCAAATGAATGTACATAAGAAGATTCTTCAAAATGCTTCTTGCAATATCTCGTATATACTAATCTTACTGACAACTGGACGATTAAAAGCAATACCGCATATACAACCAGCTTGTCAAAAGGAGATAGCATTAGCAGATAAACTATCAAGAGTTTTAATACAACGTCAACAATAGAAATATATGCAAAAGCTGACATCTTTTCGTGGGCAACGATGTCTGCATTATATGGAATAGACATTATGTTCACAACACAAGCAAGAATTGAGCATTGATACACCCACAATGCTGACTCCATTCTACCATTCGGAATCACCATTTTTTCTGACAAAAACCATAAACCAACGGTTTCACCTAATATTATGACCAAAATCGAAATTACGGCGTGGATTTGAAGAGAAGTACTAAATACTCGTTTTAATTTTTCTTTATTGCCGGAACCTATTTCAAAAGTGATATATCTTTGCGTGGCAGCTACCATTCCACCATTAATAAAAGCAAACATGGAAATGATGCCTCCGACCACATTATAAACTCCAAAATCCTCAACGCCTAAGACTTGAAGAATGACTCTTGACGTATAAAGCGATACTGTCATCGTCAAAAGCATCCTTGCATAAAGGAGAAGTGTGTTCTTCGCTATTCGTTTATTATTAGTTGTATTGTCTGACATGATTGGTTGTTTAAAACAATAACTTCTTACCCATTACCTGCCCTATTTCTGTAAGCGTATCTCCTGCCCCATAACTCAATATTAAATTTTGTAGTGAGGAGGGTATCAAACCATAGACCGGTGACTCACCTATGCACGCATTAACCGTAAAGCGTTTAGCGTAAAATGCCCGCTAGTTAGTTTTTTCTCCAAACCATCTTATTGATAATTCCAACGTATGACTGAATCAATTTAATCACCTTAGTACTAACATTATTATCCATATATGCAGGTACTGCACAAGCATCATCGCCATTAGCGCACATCGTAGTAGCAAGCTCTACAGCCTGACATACAGCCTCTGAAGTGATACTACCGATGGTGAATACACCTTTATCCATAGCTTCCGGACGCTCTGTTGAAGTACGGACAGATACTGTAGGGAAGTGAAAGAAAGCTCCCTCTTCTGGCACTGTTCCGGAGTCGGATACTACACAAAAGGCGTTCTGCTGAAGTTTGTTGTAGTCAAAAAAACCGAGTGGCTTGTGCTGGATGACGCGCTCGTCAAACTTAAACCCTCTCTTCTCAATCATCTTTTCAGAACGTGGATGGCAGCTATACAAAACCGGCATATTGTAGGTCTTTGCCATCTCATTGACTGCATTCATCAGTGAAAAGAAGTTTTGCTCGATGTCAATATTCTCTTCGCGATGAGCTGAGAGAAGAATATATTTTCCCTTCTCAAGACCAAGTTGCTCGAGAATATTTGAAGCCTCAATCTGAGGAAGTATATTACTCAAGACTTCTGCCATCGGTGAACCTACAACATAGGTATATTCCGGTTTTACGCCACTCCGGAGGATATAACGACGAGCGTGCTCACTGTAGCAGAGGTTAACATCAGAAGTTACGTCCACAATTCGGCGAATTACTTCCTCCGGGAGGTTCTCATCCTTACAACGGTTACCAGCTTCCATGTGGAAGATAGGAATTTTCAAACGCTTTGCTGCAATAATAGAGAGGCATGAATTAGTATCACCCAATACAATAACCGCATCCGGTTTCACCTCTTCCATAAGGAAATACGCCTTAGAGATGACATTACCCATGGTCTCTCCAATGTTCTTACCTACTACACCGAGGTAATAATCAGGCTTGCGAAGACCAAGTTCTTTAAAAAACACCTCATTGAGAGTATAATCATAATTCTGACCGGTATGAACAAGAATTTGATCAAAGTAAATATCGGCCTTCTTGATAATGGCCGACATCTTTATAATTTCGGGACGAGTCCCGACAATAGTCATTAACTTAAGTTTCTTCATGCTTACTTTACATTATAATGTGGATAAAGAGAAGGATGGGCATCAATCCACTCGCGCATTTCCTTGATTTGCTGTTCATAGGAAGATACGACAAAAGAGAAGTCGGTACGTTTG